>JASEIE010000303.1:0-1064 GCA_030024065.1 Thermodesulfobacteriota bacterium | reverse complement strand
CGCCTTCTACTTCAATAAACCCAAATCCCTTTTGATCATTGAACCACTTGACTCGCCCTTTTGGTATTAAAATCTCCTTTTAAAATTCGATTTGTAAGCCACCACACCCTTCCGGGTCTTACAAACAACCGCAAAGCGTAGAGTCCCTTTTCGGTTGATCTGCCAATTCATACAAACCGCCCCACAACTAACTTTATTACTATGCCCCATTGCCCTTCAAAAAGGATGATATCTTTCGGGTCGTCTATGGTATTTTATTCTCCTTAATAAGATGCAGTTCATCGTTTTTATACCCGCTACCATCTTTTAAAGACTGAAACGAGAGATGGGCTTAATCTGAAGAGAAGACGTTGCTCCCTTTTAAGACTTTATCATCGGGCCGAATCTTCTGGGAATTCCACTTTTCGTTGTTATCAACCCAATCAAGAGATGTATCGATGTATTTCACTGTGCTTTTACCAGCAATATTAAGTAACAGAAAAAGCAGGATCCGCTTGAAGTTTATAGGATAAACTCTTAAAAGAGATGGAATATGCCGAAGGATCGAAGAGAAAGAATAAAACTCGCTTTGGACATGATAGTGTCCTTCGGCAAGCTCCTGGGAAGTCATGTTCTTGGGTTGAAATACGGCGGTATGATGGTCGTAATGGTTCCAATCGTGAGATATGATTCGTCCCTGATCTTTGAAACGCTGGTATATTTGTGTCCCAGGATAGGGCGTCAAAACATGTAAGGCCATCGTGGGAAGTTTATTCCTCGCCAAAAACTCCAGGGTATCATCAAAAATGGCTTTCGTATCCGTATCAAATCCCAAAATAATGGAGGGGTGAAAGGCGATACCATTGTCCTGGATAATCTTAATCGCCTCCTCAGTCTCTTCTACAGATTTAAGCGTTTTTTTCATTCCCACCAGGCTTGAAGGCGATACAGACTCAAGCCCAAAGAATAAGGCCGCACAGCCGGAGAGGCGACATAATTTCAGCATCTCTTTGTCTTTCGCCAAAGATATGGAACTTTGTCCTACCCATTCGATGCCCAGGGGTATCAAAGCTTCAAATAATTTC
>JASEIE010000302.1 GCA_030024065.1 Thermodesulfobacteriota bacterium | reverse complement strand
TGCATCGTTCATTGTTTATCGTTCATCGTTGCAGATCCTGCACCATCCACCTCAAGTCTTCAACTTTCAATTTTGCCTTCGGTGCAGCCTCAATTCCTCTGGAATAATAATAGATGGCCTTCTCCCGATCCTTCAACCTGCTCGCATAAATATTTCCCATCTCCTCATAGGGATTGATGATATGGGGGGCGAGTTCGGAGGCTCTTTGCAATTCTGAAACGGCCATTTCATATCTCCCCATCTCTTTATAGACAAAAGCAAGCCTGAAATGAAGTTGGCCACCCTTTGGATTTTTTGTGATCAAATATCTTAAGACCTCCTCAGCCTTTTGGTACTCCTTCTGTCTCAGATAAACGACTGCAAGATTGATTTTAATATTATCATTATCCGGGTCCAATTGCATGGCTATTTTCAATTCCCTGTAGGCTTTATCGGGTTGTTCCAACCTTCCATAAACAATACCGAGGTTGTTTCTGGATTGGTAGTCATAGGGTAGGATCTGGACCGCCTTTTCAAGGTATTTCAATGCCTTCTCATCCATCTCCAGCTCCATATAAACCACGCCCATCAATGCATTGGCAGTGTTGCTTTCAGGATGTTTCTCCACCGCATCAGCCCACAGGGTATAACTGTTTTGCCAGACCTTATTCTGCTCAATGGTCGCAAAAGAGTATCCCGCCAGTAAAAAGAGAAAAAGGACCACTGATAGTAATTTAAAAAAATCTTTTGAAAATTTAATGTTTTTATATCCATAAAGTTTATCAAAACCTATTCCGAGTAAAAAACAGTAAGCAAAGGAGGCAATAAAAACATAACGATCGGCAAGGAGCGTGCTAATGGGGATGATATTTAGAAAAGGTAGCATACTGATAAGAAAAAAGAAGAAAGAGAAGAAGATCACTTTTGTCTTTTTTAAAGACCAGATGCTTAATCCGGTTAGTAAAAAAGTAATGCCGACGAAAGTAAAGGTTTTAAGACTGATAATGGGATTGGAAACAGGGATGGTATAGGCAGCAGAGTAATTAACCGTAAAAATCAGGAGTTTAATATTATAAAGAAAGGCGTAAAAAGAGATAAGGAAATTATTAATAAAAGTCCCCCCTCGATAGGGTTTAACTCCACCGGCATCCAGCATTACTTTTAGAAGAATAAAGGTGAAAATCGCAGAGATAAATATTGAAAATCCAAAAAATAACCGATGAGAATTTATGAAATCCATCCATTTATTTTTTCTTTGTGCAATCTCATAAACGAGAATGATCCCTGGGAAAACAACAGCAGAGGGTTTCGATAGGGTTGCTAAAAGAATGGAGAACAGGGTAAGTCCAAAATAAATGAGTTTTCCCCTCCCCACTTTCTCCCTTCCTTGAAGGTAAAGATAGAAAGCAAGAAAAAAGAAAAACCCTTGAAGCACTTCTTTCCTGGCCGCCAGCCAGGTCACTGCCTCCACGTGCACCGGGTGGGCTGCGAAGAGAAGGGACCCCAATAGGGCGACCCGTTGATGGGAATTAGAAGAGGCTTCCTCTCGCAAACTGGATGAAAGGTTCTGGAGGGAAAGGAAAACCATGATGCAGGTGAGGATATAAAAAAAGATATTGGTGATATGGTATCCTAACGGATTGAGCCCCCAGAAGTAATAATCCACAGCATAACTCAACACTCTAACGGGCTGATAGGTAGCCCCTTTGATATAGGTAAATATTTTGCAGATATTTTCCCATCCAAGGCTTCTGATCTGCCAATTGGAATAAATCATCTGGTCATCCCAATTCGTAAAGAGGTTACCGAGAGAGTTCAGATATAAGCTGGCACCGATTAGAACCAGAAAGCAGAGCGACAAAATATAAGAACGATTTGAGAAGGAATTTCGAAGGTTCATTTCGCTTTTAATTTCCACTACTTCTCCAATCTTGTGATGATGGATTTTTGTCGACAAACGTTCTCAGCCAAAGCTCCAGGTTCACACATCGCCAGATCATCGAATGGTTATCCACTTTTCCATTGCAGTGGTCTTGAAATGCTCTATGGACATTGGCAATATTAAAGATGCCTCTTTCGGAAAAACTTTTTGAGTTAAATATTTCACGGATAGGGTCTCTTAATGTTGTCCTGAGCCAATCTGCCTCAGGGGTAACAAATCCCATCTTGTCCATGCGGTTCCTTACCTCTTCTGGTAAGATACCTTCCATTGCCTTCCTCAAAATGATTTTGGTTACTCCTCCCCTAATTTTAAATTCCATGGGAAGGCCAAACACAAATTCAACCAGACGGTAATCAAGAAAAGGCAACCGGGTCTCGATGGAGTAGGCCATGGAATTACGATCCTCATAATGGAGAAGACTGGGGAGGGCCGCAGATCTAAAAATATGATAAAGATAATTGTTTAATTCATTCTCAAATCGATTGGGCTTTGTAACACTTCGATAATATTTCTTTTTGAAGCTCTCTTCGATCCAACCAAACCCACCTGGATTCAGGTGTTGAAACAAGGGGTTGAATACATTTGAAACCAGAGAGGAGATGACTCTCGGAACAAATTGATCGATCATCTGTCCCTGATGTTTTAAGAAACCCCTTATCTCCTTTATGAGAGAGACTAAAGCAACTTGCCTCACGGTTTGTTTAAAAAGAGCATAGAAGGATGGGGGATAACCTGCTAACAATTCATCCCCTCCCTGACCATCTAAAAGGACCGTGACGCCTCGTTCTTTTGCAAGCCTCATCACATTCCATTGGGCATAGATACTTGTAGAGCCAAAGGGTTCTTCCTGATGCCAAAGAAGTCGAGGCATCTCCTTAAAGAAGGCATCCACGCTTGGAAAGACATAATTATTCTCCGCCTTCGTATGTTGGATGACCGATTCAATGAATCGACGTTCATCATAAGTTGGATCTTCAAAACAGGACGAAAAGGTTTTTTGTTTTTCCCCCACCAACCAAGGGTCGATGTGGATCCCCTCGAACATCAACTTGCTTGCCAGACATACAATGGAGGAAGAGTCCAATCCTCCACTTAAGCAGGTTCCTATGGGAACATCCGTGCGCAATCGGAGTCGAATTGAATCCTCAAGGAGTTCATAAAAACGCTCTGCATAGTCGTCTTTTCGGGGAAAGTGGATTTCTTTGACCTCGATGTCCCAATAGGATTTAATAGTCAATCCTTTAGATTCTGCCATTAGGTATTCGCCTGGTCTCAATTGGTGGATATTTTTAAAAAAGGTTTCGTGGGTATGATCGAGGAGGCCCGAGAAAAGGTAATCAGCAACAACCTGTTCATTTGTTTCTGGATAAAAATCATCGATTTGCAATAACGCCTTTATTTCAGAGGCGAAACAGAATCTTTTTCCGTTGTATAGATAATAGAAGGGTTTGACCCCTGCCCTATCCCTTGAACAGAAAATCCTCTTTTTTTTAAGGTCTATAATTGCAAATGCCCACATCCCGTTAAAGCGGCTTAAGCAGTCCACCCCCCACTCTTCATAAGCGTGCAGGATGACCTCGGTGTCTGTTTGAGACTTAAAATGGTGCCCTAAAGATTCTAATTCCTTTCTGATTTCTAAATAATTATAGACCTCTCCGTTATGAACGATCCATAAGGTTTCATCTTCATTTGACATTGGCTGATGACCTGAAGGAGAGAGGTCGAGGATCGATAATCTTCTATGTCCTAGAAATAGGTGAACAGGTACGTTAAATTCCTCCAACCTCAGACCAGGTACCTTACTTTCTTTCCCTGTTAGAGGATAGGCCTTCCCCGATTCAAAGTTCGCAGCCAGGAACCCTTCATCGTCCGGTCCTCGATGTAAAAGGGAATGGGTCATCCTTTTGATCCACTCCGACCTTTTCCCTCCTTCATAACTATAAATCCCAGCAATTCCACACATATTTGCCTTTTGTGATACCATCCTCTAACTTTCATAAATGGATTTCGTGATTCCAGCCACATAGACTGGATCATGCCATTTATGAACATATTCAAGCCCAGCTTGACTCCTCTGGTACAGTCTCTGAGGATTCTCCAAATATTCCGCCAAGCCCCTCTCCATATTAAACGGGTCAATGTTAATGAAGGCTTTCTTTAAATCCTCTGCCATGGAAGAAGGTATTAACCTAAGGTCTTCCTCCCTGATAAAAACCGCCACCGGTTTCCCCATCCTCATACACTCTACTGCAAAGCCTCCATACCAACCTGATAATATCTGATCGATCACAATATCTGCTTTCTTATAGATTTCTATGGCCTTTTTGTTGGGTATATTTTCGACAAGAAGGATTTCTATGGGATATCGTTTTTTCAAATTCTCCAGTGCCTGGATGATATAATTTGAGCCCTTTGCAGCACGGTTAGTGGTGGAATGAACGATCTTTAGTATACGGCCGATCTTATATGGAAGGGGTTGAATCTCGTACCAGTTCCCAAGGCTATAGGGGAGAAAGGAGGAGAGTTTATCAGGGAGGAAATAAAGTAGATCAGGATTGACGGCGAAGAGATGATGAGCGTATTTTGAAGCGATACCTATTCTCTTCCTCCGTATCCTGTCTCTTCTTCCGCTATTGCAGATGCCACCGTAACATTCCCTCTCATGACAGGATGAAATGTTCACCCTTTCCATAGTCCTCTTCTTCTGCCTTGCATCGCACCCATTGTAGGTAAAAACGATTTTTTTATTTTTTGGATAAAAAGGAAGGTCCCAATAGTGAATTCCATAGTTTCGAAAGTCGACCAAGGTAGAACCGAAATTAAAATGGAAGACATCGAAATGGTTTCTATATGTCAAAAATGCTTTTATGCTGCTGAAAAATATCGTAACAGCCATCTTCTTTTCCCAGTAGAGAGAAATATCAAAGGGGTAATT
>JASEIE010000301.1:1312-4934 GCA_030024065.1 Thermodesulfobacteriota bacterium | reverse complement strand
CCAATGATCAAAAGCCTCTTCCTCAGCTTCTTGGGCTTCATTTGGCTTCCAAAACGAAGTATCTGTCGTAAAGAAACTAACCCTCTCTCCCCCTCAGAAAGAAAAAGTCTGATAGTGACCCTCAAACCCCCAATAAAAATAAAAGTCAGAAATCCATCAATGATGAAGACGGAACGCGGGAATCCTTGAAACCGGTAAATAAAAAGGATCGCTAAAATGATGAGGGTGGATGATGTCAGTGTCCCTTTCAACGCATTGAGGAGATCAACCAGGCTGGTATACCGCCACATCCCCCCATAGAGGCCAAGGGCCATGAAAATAATAAGCTTGAGAGCAAGGAAATAGGGAACAGTGTTTTTAAAATTCATCCACTCCCCGGATGAGATCTCTCCTTCAAACCGCAGGAGATAGGCCAGGAAATAAGCGGCCACGATGAGGCAACCATCTGCTCACAGTATCAAATAGAAATTCTTGCTACGGAGGATATTTCTCATTGTCAGTCTATCTGGTTTCTTTCGTTTATTTTGTTTCTTTGGTTGAAAATTAACCTTTAACTGATAAGTGATCTCCTCTGAAGTCGGCTTCCCGGCAGGGTTCACCCCGTTAGAAATTCCAGTCGTTGCGACTCGAAACCGAGCGGGCCATTTCTAACGGGGTAAATATCCTTTCATGTTGTGCCCATTCACCGTACGCTCTTGGGCACGATCCGGCCAGTCAGGGAGGGCAATCAGATTTATTTTCTATGGTTAATGGTAATTTTTAATGATATTCACTATCCGCTCAAGATATTCTTCGGTCATTTGGGTTCCCGATGGGAGACATAATCCTCTGCGAAAAAGATCCTCACTCACCGCCCCTCCAAGAATATCACAGTACTTATTTATTGGCTAAAGGTGCATGGATGCACAAATAGGTGGGGATTATCATTTCAAAAAGGTTAACTGAAAAATTCAGGCGGCTGGTTTGGGAGGGGACGGAAAATTAAGTGATCCATCGGCCGTTTTGGAAAGTTGACTTAAATATTAAGTCAGGAGGTTGTGTGAGCAGCAGTTAATTCTGGAGGGGAAAACCTGGACGCTTCGGCAGGTTCGATTCGGGATCCTTATCCAATGGGGAGTCCGCAGATCTCTTTGAGAGGCTTGAAAAAGGGAGAGCTCCTGTTGATCTCATAATAGACCCTGTTGCGCGTTCTTGTTATCTTGACAATGCCGAGATCTACCAGATTCTGTAATTCTCGTTGGACCGGCTGAAGAGGAAAGCCGATCTCGTACATGATTTCTCTCTGGTAGAGCTGTTGACCCTGCCGATCAAACAGAAGTGCCAGGATTCTCGCCCTCGATATCGACCCAAAAAGCTTAATCAACACTTCTTCTGGACCCGATCTATTTTCCATTGCCTCTCGAGAACATTCTGACTTAACAATTAAATTGAAGGGACCCGTCGATCTGCTGATTTGTGGGGGTTCCGGAGGGATCGAGCAAGGCGATTAAAACCTGACTTAAAAATTAAGTCAAGAGGGGATCAAAAAAGAGCGATCCACCTTTCGAAAGTGAATTTCCTTTGAAACTTTATATGAACAAAAGGGCTGAAAAATCTCCGACCTTTCACCCCGCTAGAAATAATATCCTGCTGCTCCCTCCGGCGCGGAGCCTGGGACGGCGGCTGCAACAGGAGCCCATGTCAGGATCATCCCAGCGAGGTTTAATACTACCATCGAATTTGTAACGGGACTGACGGACGGCTGAATTCTTGGCCCCATGGAGGGCTATGCGTAAGCCGTCAGAATAATGACGGGGATACGCTTGGGAGGTTTGCCTTTAGTCTATCTTCGCCCATCTGGGCGCCCTGATCTTTGCGCGCCAACGGAAAAAAGGACGTTCGTATGTCCAATCCCATTCACAGTCACAGTCGTAGCAGAGATATTCTTCTTTTCTCGAATATCCCTCTCTATCATTTATTTGATTCACCAGTTCAACATTATCTCCGCAACAAATCGGACAGGTGTTCCTCTTCTGTTCCTTCCTCGATCTTAAACGATACAGTCTCGAAAGCAGAAAATTAAATTTGCCACGATACATGAAGTTGAATTGCTGGGGGTGCAAGATTCCTATTTTATTCTAGACCTCATTAATTGACCGTTTGATAATAGACCCTCTTTCTCCTCTCACCAGGAAACTTCATAGAGATATAAGTTTTTGTCTTCTCAGCTTCCTCCATAAATTTAATCGCCCCGTGGTTTCTCTTGATAACATCCTCAACCAGTCGCAATTCGAGATCCGGTATGATTCCTTCCCGAGAAGGGGGAGTCTCTAATCGTGCCCCCGGCTTCTTGAAACCGGTAAAGGCCACTGATATCTCTACATACTTCCCATCCTGTTTTGAAAGGATCTGATCTTGGTGTGCTAACTTTTGAGAATCAACAGGTCTGGTTAAAAACTCAATACTGCCATGGAGAGGGAGCGAGGCCATTGCATATTGAACAAGGGTGTCTAAAATATATCTTAACTGTTCATCTGGAACAGTGACTTCGGGAAGATCATTTCCAAAATGTTTAAATACCTCGATTTTCTTTTCTTCCAATTGTGCCCGATATCTCTTTAGTAACTTTTCGATAAGGGTGTGCACGGTGTTCATTTTTCTGATGGGGGTACTCACTTTAATATAGTCGAGAAAATGGGTTAGTACCCAATCGGCCTTCTCAATATCTTTTGTGACAGCTCGGTAAAAAAAGTCACCGAACTCTTTATCTCTAAATTTCCCTTGAGAAAGTTGTACAAAGTTTTTGATGGATTCCAAGGTACTTTTTGTTTGACGAAACATTTCAAGAAAAAGTGGGAACAAAGAGACATGCTCAATTAGAGACTCTCGATCCCACCCTTCAAGGGAGGAGGTGGGGGAATAAATTTGAATACCCCCTCGGATAAGAAAGGGTCGCTTTGATTTCCCACCTCGTCTCTGGAAGTAATTCCAATGTAGTAAGTTCCTTGTTCCGTAGGGAATTCAGGCCAATCATCCGGAATGATCAATTCAGCCTTACCCACAACTGATTTGGAGATGATGCTATTCGTAGTCTCCCCCATGAATGTCCTGGAATCAAAAACTGTCTTATCCTTACTTGCATAGACCACATAGTTATTCACTTCCGGAACAGGTTCCCACCAAATACGCCTTTTTCGAATGAAAGCCATAAATCATCCTCCTTTCCTAATGCTTGATATGAATCTTAACATCTTTTCACTCCTTTTCACAGTAAAATCTTGAATGGCCCTCAACCGAGGCACCCAAATACTTGCCCACCTCCATTTCGAAATCAGCACTGTCGTCAAATCAATGGGATTTCGAGGCGGGTTTGGAAGCGGCGGAAAGGGATCTGGTGGGGCAAGTTGGACTTTTAAAACCCTATGCGCTTTGCCCTACGCGCTATCCGTCTTTGTCTCTTTGTAGGGTTGGTATTCGGGGATGATTTCTTTGAGCTTCGATTTGATGCCAGGGGCATCTTGTTCAAGAGCCAGCTTGACAAGTTCTTCAATCTCTTCTTTGAGCCAGTTAACGTCGTAATTGTTTTTTCCCTTCAGAACAAAGATCTTCTCATGGGGTTGTTCAGACACCCCATGAGAAGATC
>JASEIE010000301.1:0-1302 GCA_030024065.1 Thermodesulfobacteriota bacterium | reverse complement strand
GTGTCTGAACAACCCCCTCTCCTTCGGTAATCAGTTCCTCATAAAGCTTCTCCCCGGGGCGAAGGCCGATGTATTTGATTTCAATATCCACATCGGGTTTAAAACCTGAGCGCCGGATAAGGTCCCGAGCCATATCTTCAATCTTAATGGGGATGCCCATATTTAGGATGAATATTTCGCCCTCCTCACCCATGGCCCCTGCTTGAAGGATTAATCTGCATGCCTCGGGGATTGTCATAAAATATCTCGTTATTTCAGGATGCGTGATCGTCACAGGCCCATAACGTTCGATCTGCTTTTTAAAGAGATGGATCACACTTCCCTCACTTCCAATCACATTTCCAAATCTGACGGATACAAACCTTGCCCCATTGGTTAAGGTGTTGTTTTGCGAGGCATAGCAGGAGGTGATCATCTCTGCCACTCTTTTTGTTGCGCCCATGACGCTCACAGGCCGAACCGCTTTATCCGTAGAAATCATGACAAATCGTTCCACACCAGATTGGTAAGATGCCTCAACAATATTTTTTGTCCCAACGATGTTATTGAAAACACCCTCCCAGGGGTTTAATTCCACTATCGGCACATGTTTGAACGCTGCCGCATGAAAGACCACCTGAGGTTGATAAAGTTCAAAAAGTTTAGACAGGGAGGTATTATATTTTACATCTCCAAGAACCGCCCTAATTGGAACTTCGGGAAACCTCTGACAAAATTCCATTTCCAGATGAAAGAGGCTATTTTCTGTCTTATCGAGAAAGATAAGAGTTTTGGGCGAGAAAGAGGTGATCTGTCGGCAGAGTTCTGACCCGATCGACCCCCCTGCTCCTGAGACAAGGACAACCTTATCCTTCAAAGAATGTCCGATGCTTTCCGTATCCAGGTTCACCTGTTCTCTTCCAAGAAGGTCTTCAAAGGAGACTTCTCGGACCATTTTAAACGAGACCTTCCCATCGATCAGCTCTCCAATTCCTGGCGTGGTTCGGATCTTTAGGCCTGTGGCCTCACAGGCCTGGACGATTCTTTTCATCTGTTTCGCTGATGCGGAAGGCACGGCAATCAGGATCTCATCCATTTCGGCATCATAGGCCAGATTATGAATTTTTGGAATGGGTCCTAAAACGGGAACTCCGTGAATCTTCTTCCCTCTTTTCTTCGGATCATCATCCAGAAAACCCATGACTTCATAATTGAGTCGGGGATTATCTTTGATTTCACGAAGTATCTTCTCTCCTGAATCCCCTGCACCAATGATCAAAAGCCTCTTCCTCAGCTTCTTGGGCTTCATTTGGCTTCCAAAAC
>JASEIE010000300.1:2879-4937 GCA_030024065.1 Thermodesulfobacteriota bacterium | reverse complement strand
GATCATCTCCTCCGGTATGACACAGGAGGTCAGAAGAGCCAAACAGGCGATCGAGAAAACTCTTGCGGGCAATGATGTTTGCCTCATTTCAAGCGGTGACCCCGGTATCTACGGCATGGCCGGGGTCATCCTGGAGCTTTTAAAAAAAGAAGAGACGAGAAAGGTCAGAATAGAGATCATTCCCGGAATTACGGCGGCCTCGAGTTGCGCCAGTCTCTTGGGGGCACCCTTGATGAACGATTTTGCAGTGATCTCTTTGAGCGATCTTCTCACGGATCGCAGGATCATTGAGAGGAGGGTCGAGTCGGCTTGCCAGGGCGATTTTGTGATCGTCTTCTACAATCCGAAGAGCAAGAAGAGGATCAAACCCCTTGAGACGGCCTGGCAGATTCTGATGAAACACCGATCGCCCCGGACCCCAGTAGGGATCGTACGAAATGCGAGAAGAGACAACGAAGAGGTGATGATTACCTCCCTTGAGAATATGCCCGAAGTCAAGCAGATCGATATGGGGACGGCGATCATCGTCGGCAATTCGAAGACCTTCGTCAAAGGCAGATATATGATCACACCCCGGGGATACGAACTGAAAACGGAAAACGATGATAATGGAGCTCTTTGAGCGAAAGCTGCTGGGCTAACGTGTTACCGAAGACGATGAGATATTATCCCGTTAATCTAAACATAAAGGGGAAAGTTTGCGTGGTGATCGGAGGAGGCATGGTGGCAGAAAGGAAGGTGAAGAACATCCTTTTCTGTGGAGGCAAAGTTAGAGTGGTCAGCCCCCATTTGACCGATCTCTTACTCTTATTAAAAATGGCCCGGCAAAGGAAGATTAAAGAAGTTGGAAGGGGTGACAGGCGATATCCTTGGAGCGGCAAATGAATTGGCAGAGCTTATATGCCTTATCCTGTTGGTAATTTTAGAACGAATCAATATTGGATAAATGATGACCGCACTTGAAATCTCAGCAGCCTATATTGCGGATTGGATTTTGGGAGATCCTCCTAACTACCCTCACCCGGTCAAGTTGGTAGGAAGAGCTACCTCCTTTTTAGAGGAGAAATTTCTGAAATGGGCCGGTACACCCGTTAAGCAACGTCTTATGGGTGGGATTCTGACATTGTTGATAACACTTGGAGCAGGTATCTCGGCATGGGCCATCATCGGAGCCGCTAAGTGGGTTCACCCTTTTCTCTCTTCAATCGTTATAGTTTTTTTGGCTTATACCACTCTCGCGACTCGAAACCTCTACGATGAGGTAAAAAAAGTGATGAAGAGTTTGGAACGGGGGGATTTAGATCGTGCTCGAAAAGAGGTTGGATTCTTAGTGAGCAGGGACACGGATCACCTCAATGATAAGGAAATTCACCGTGCCCTCATCGAGACCGTTTCAGAAAACACTTCCGATGGAATCGTGGCCCCCTTGATTTATTTAGCGATCGGAGGTCCCGCATTGGCTATGGCCTACAAGGCTCTTAATACCTTGGATTCTATGGTGGGCTATAAAAATGATCGCTACCGATATTTCGGATGGGCTTCAGCCAAGGCCGATGACTTGGCCAATTTTATCCCGGCAAGATTGACAGCCTTCCTCTTCATCCTATCCTCTTTCATTCTTAGAAAGAATGGCAAAATGGCTTGGAAAGTAGCTTGGAGGGATGGTCGAAAGAATGCAAGTCCCAATAGCGGGTATCCTGAAGCCGCCGTGGCAGGAGCCTTGGGCATTCAGCTGGGGGGAGAGAACTTCTATTTTGGGAAGCCTGAGAAAAAACCTTTAATAGGCGAACCCTTAAAGCCCATCGAGCTCAACGAGGTGAAGGAATCACTCCCTCTCATGGTGGCCACCTCTCTGATCTCAGTGACGATCACGATGTTGGTAACCCTATTTTAGATAATAAAGGTGATAGAAAAAATCTTGAAGGAGGAAATCATGAATAAGATTAAGTCTACGATCGGGAGTATTAAACCCCTGGACAAAAGTGCCATGGAAGAGGCGAGAAGGAGACAGGATAACCTGACGAAACCACGGGGCTCATTGGGTCAACTCGAATCCCT
>JASEIE010000300.1:2225-2869 GCA_030024065.1 Thermodesulfobacteriota bacterium | reverse complement strand
GTCGAAAGAATGCAAGTCCCAATAGCGGGTATCCTGAAGCCGCCGTGGCAGGAGCATTGGGCATTCAACTGGGAGGGGAGAACTTCTATTTTGGGAAACGCGAGAATAAACCGCTCATCGGTCATCCGAAAAAATCTATCAGTATCAAGGAAGTGGAGGAATCACTCCATCTCATGATAACCACCTCCTTCATTGCAGGAATGGCCACGATTTTATTCACCCTTTTCATAGAATAGAGATGATAATAAATTCTGGAGGGAGGAAATTTATGGACAAGATTCAAAAAGTGATCGCGGGCATACAACCCCTTGATGAAAAAGTGATGGCAGAGGCCAGAATGCGGCAGGACCATCTGACGAAACCACAAGGCTCTCTGGGGCAACTTGAATCCCTCTCCATCCAGGTGGCAGGGATCAAAGGGATTCTCGGGCCAAAGATCGTCCATAAGGTCATCTTTACCTTGGCTGGGGACCATGGGGTTACTGAGGAAGGGGTAAGCGCCTATCCCTCTGAGGTAACTCCTCAGATGATCTATAACTTCCTTAGAGGAGGCGCTGGAATCAATGTTTTAGCACGACATGTGGGAGCAAGAGTGGTGGTGTCGGACCTCGGAGTCGGATCTGTTCTTGAACGACATCCCGATC
>JASEIE010000300.1:0-1921 GCA_030024065.1 Thermodesulfobacteriota bacterium | reverse complement strand
TGACCCGAAGGACCCGATTGATGTTTTATCCAAAGTGGGGGGATTTGAGATTGGAGGAATCGCAGGGGTGATATTGGCAGGGGCCAGATACAAGATTCCTGTGGTGATTGATGGTTTTATCTCCGGGGCCGCCGCATTAATCGCAACTTCCCTTGCGCCGCAGGTTAAACCCTACCTCATTGCCGCCCATCAATCGGTGGAACAGGGGCATAAAATCATATTGGAATATCTCGGTCTGAAACCGCTGCTTAATCTCGACCTCCGATTGGGAGAGGGGACAGGGGCCGCTCTGGGAATATTTTTAGTAGAGGCCAGTCTTAAGGTTCTCAACGAAATGGCCACCTTCGCGGAAGCCGGTGTGTCTGAGAAGATATGATTAGAAAATCGCTACTTTTTGCATTCGTAATTAACGTCCTTCTCACTATCCCCCTACAAGGACAAGAACGCCCATTTATCGATGAGATAGGAAGGGAAGTAAAAATTCCTAATTCTCCGAAAAGGATTATATCGTTGGCTCCCAGCATTACGGAAATCCTCTTCGCTTTGGACATCAATGAGGAAATAGTAGGGATCACAAGCTTTTGCGATTATCCAGAAGCCGCATTGAGCAAACCGAAAATTGGAGGGTTTGTGAATCCCAGTATTGAAAAAATTGTTTCTTTAAAACCAGATCTCGTCATTGGGATCGGAGAGGGTAATCGGAAGGAGACTATTCACAGATTAGACAATCTTGGTCTTTCTGTCTATTGCGTTAATCCAAAAGGTTTTAATGGAGTGATGAGAACCATCCAGAATATTGGGGAGATTGTTGGGAGGCAAGACGAATCAGAGAAAATCGTAAGGAATATGTTTGGTAAGATGGAGCGTATTGTCACTCTCACCAAACCCCTTCCCAGACCAAGGGTCTTCTTCCAGGTGGGATATTATCCCATTATCACAGTGGGAAGGGGAACACTCGCCGATGATCTCATTCGCTTGGCTGGTGGAAGGAGCATATCAGAGAATGAGCCTATGAATTACCCTACTTATAGTATCGAGACCATCCTATCGAAGTCTCCGGAGATCATCATCATGAGTTCTATGGAGAGTAAAAGGGACTATTTGAATTTAATCAAAATGTGGCAGAATTGGAAAAGTATTCCTGCTGTAAAAATAAATGCGATCTATGTGGTAGACTCAAATTTAGTGGATCGCCCCACTCCCAGGGTAGTAGAAGGTTTGGAGGCATTGGCTAGGATGATTCATCCAGAGACTGTGGGCGAGAAGAGATGAAGGTTATTTCTTCATGGAGTGGGGGAAAAGATAGCTGCCTTGCCTGCTATAAAGCGATGCAAAGAGGTTATCGGGTGGAGTATTTTCTCAACTTTATCTCTAAAGAATATCAACGCTGTTGTTTTCACGGCATTGAAGCCCAGCTTCTAAATGTTCAAACGGACCTCATCGGAATTCCTCTGATCCAAAAAGAGGTCAGCAAGGACATGGAGGAATATGAAAGAGAGTTTAAACAGGCGGTATCCGAAGTGAAGGGGGATGGAATTGCAGGGATGGTTTTTGGAGATATCTATTTAGAGGAACACAAAAGCTGGGTTGAGCGTGTTTGTAAAGATTTAGAGATTCAACCAATAGAGCCTTTGTGGAACCTTCCTCCAGAGGGAGTGGTGGAGGAATTTATTAATCTCGGATTTAAGGCAATCCTTGTGAGTTGTAAAGCTGACCTTTTGGGCAAAGAATTTATTGGGAAAGTTGTGGACAAAAATTTTATTGAGGAACTTAAAAGAAGGGACATTTGCCTCTGTGGCGAGAACGGGGAGTTTCACACTCTGGTTGTGGATGGCCCCATCTTCAAAAGGAGAATCGAGATAATAAAAAGCCAGGCGATTCTAAAGGAAGGTTTTTGGACACACTGGTTTTTGGATATCCA
>JASEIE010000002.1 GCA_030024065.1 Thermodesulfobacteriota bacterium | reverse complement strand
CTTTGGCAAAGGGAGGTGGGGAGGGATTTTACAAGTTTTTTCAAACAGCTAAATTCCTCCTTCTCTCAAAATATAAGAATGGAGGACCCAATTTGCAAGGAATGAGAGAGATGAGGCGGGTTCCTATTTACGACTCCGTGATCGATTCTTGTATCGACCTTCCCGAAAGGTCATCTCCACCCTTTTCGCCTCCTCGAAGATCTCTTTGAGAGAGACTCTATTTCTTAGAGCCAATCTTTTACAATCCTCGTATTCCGGAGAAAGGTTGACCACCTTCCCCTCCCATCTTGCCATTTTAAAACGAATCTCTCCGTATCTCGTCTCAAGGGTGAGAATCTCTCGATCAGCACAACTTCTCTCCTCCTCTCGCCATCTCAGCCCCAGGGTGGTCGTCTCTCTGATCAGAAAATCGATGACAGAAGGAAGTTTTTCGGCGGAGCAGATCACGGTGAGGAGGGTTGCCGGTCGATTCTTCTTCATCAAGATTGGGGTGAGGAAAACCTCCAGCGCTTCCATGCCAAGAAGTCTCTCCATCACATAGTCATAGAACTGGGGATTCATATCGTCGATGTTCGTTTCAACGATCATCACCTTCTCTTTTCCGGCAGTCGCTTCTTCTCTTCCAATGATCAGCCGGAGGAGGTTCGGATGGGGGAGGTCATCCCTGCCTGCTCCATACCCGATCTTTTCCACTACAATCCCAGGCATCTTGCCAAATTCCGATCCCAAAGAGGTCAGCAGCGCAGCTCCGGTGGGAGTGAGGAGTTCTCTCTCCACACCCGAAGAATAGACGGGTTTCCCTTTCATCAGAGAGAGGGTGGCAGGCGCAGGAACAGGAAGGATGCCATGTTCACATTTTACAAATCCCGTTCCCACATTCACCCTTGAGACATAAAGCCTCTCGATTCCCATCTTACGAAAACCCCAGACCCCTCCTACGATATCGACAAGTGAGTCCAGACCCCCAATCTCATGGAAATGGATCTCCTCCATGGGCCTCCGGTGAATCTTCGCCTCCACGGAGGCGATCCGTTCAAAGACCTCCCTGCTCTTCTCTTTCACTTCGGATTCCAGACGGCTCCGGTCAATGATCTGCAAGATCTCCCTCAAGCTCCGGGAGTGTCTCTTCTTATTCCTCCCCTCCACGATCACCTGAGTGGCGGAAATCCCATTTCTTAAAACCTTTCTGACTTTCAGAGAGATATTTTTTAGCCGGAGTTTTTTCAGCTCTTCCCTTAATCCCCCCGGATTCAGTCCCGCATCGATCATCGAGCCGAGGATCATATCTCCGCTCGCCCCTGAAAAACAGTCGAAATAGGCAATTCTCATAGTCTCCCCCATTATTTTTGCAGGTTGATGAAAATGTCTTTCTTAAACTAAAGATGTCATTCCTGCGGAAGCAGGAATCCAGTGTTTCCTGTGAAAACAGAGCTTGCCCCGCACTTGATCCCGGGGACGTCGTCTGGACTCCCGCTTTCGCGGGAGTGACAGTAAAATGAGTTTTTTCAGCATCCTACTACATCCGGGGCAGATGATCCCCTGACTGGAGCACAGGTGGTTCAATCTTAACGGTTTCCGGATACTTAAGGCCGGTCCCAGTGTTTAAGAGAACCACCCTTTCATCAGGCCTGATCCAGCCATTCCTCACGAGCCTGATCACAGCACTCAAGGTGGCTGCGCCCTCAGGGCATACAAAAACCCCTTCATGGACAGCCAGCATGCTCTGTGCCTGAATGATTTCATCGTCCTCGACCGCAACAGCACAACCCTCCGTATCGTAGATTGCCTCCAATACGAGGAAATCGCCCAGCGCCTTGGGAACGGTGAGGCCGAAGGCAATGGTATGAGCGTTTTCCCAGAAAATGGATTCCTTTTTCTTCTCCTCCCAGGCCTTCACAATGGGAGCGCACCCTGTCGCCTGGACAGCTACCAGCCGGGGCATTCTATTGCCAATCCAGCCGACTTCCTGAAGTTCTTTCAATCCCTTGTAGATGCCGATGATTCCAACACCCCCTCCGGCGGGGTAAACAATCACATCAGGCACCTCCCAGCCAAATTGTTCTGCTAATTCCAGCCCCATTGTTTTTTTCCCCTCAATCCGGTAAGGCTCCTTCAGAGTGGAGGCGTCGAACCAGCCGTATTCGGTTACTGCCCGATTTACGATCTTACCCGCATCGCTGATCAATCCATTGACCAGGAAAAGGGAGGCTCCGGTAATGGCAATCTCTTTACGGTTGATCACGGGTGCATCTTCCGGCATGACGATCACTATTTTGATGCCTGCCTGTGCACAGTAAGTAGCCCAGGCCCCTCCTGCATTGCCATTGGTGGGCATGGCAAGTACCCGGATACCGAGTTCTTTTGCTTTTGAGACACCCACGGCTGCGCCACGGGCCTTGAAGGTGCCTGTAGGAATGATGCCCTCATCCTTGAGAAAGAGGTTCTTCATCCCTAACTCTTCTCCGGCATTCCTAAGCGGAATAAGGTGTCATCCCCTCCCCAAGGGTAACGATGTTCTCCGATTTTCTAACGGGCAGGAATTCCCGATAGCGCCACAGGGATGGGGGCCTAGTGAGGAGATCATCCTTCTTAACAGCGGAGCCGAGCCTCTTTAAATCATATCTGACGAGAAGTGGCGCGCCACAAATACAGATTTGATTGACACGGTCCGGGTCGTAAGTTTTCCGGCATTTCGAACATTCCAGATGGCTCACATAACAGGCTTCCATAGACATGGCTCTTCAAACAACGGTCATTGAAGTATAGAAGATAAACTTAAAAAAAGATTGAAATTGATATGAGAACAGTATTACATTTCCTGAGAAGGTGTCAACCCTTCGAATCGGCCATCCAACTGAGCTCAAGCCGAAGATTTGGCCCCGCCAAATGGGGGAAGGTTTGGAAGGCATGAGGATACACTCGTTAAAGAAATGAAAAAAGAAAGGATGAGAAATGGATTCTGTGAAAAATCGCCTCTCCCCTATTCCGGGTTGGTTCCTGATGCTTGCGATTGCCCTGTTTTCATCATTCCTCTCCCAGGTAATCACGATCGGAACGCGACATCCTCTCGAAAGTGTCACGATTGCTATACTGCTGGGTCTCTTGCTGAAAAACCTCTTCTCCTTACCTCCCGTCTTTAATCCCGGCCTCTCAAGATACGAGGTTGCCCTCAAATCAGGAATCGTCCTTCTGGGGATCGGACTCAGTTTCTTTGCTCTGCTTGAAATTGGAACAAAGGCCATCACAGTCGTCGTCCTCTGTCTTCTCATTGCCCCAATCCTTTTCTTCTTTATAGGCGGGAAGGCCGGACTCTCTGAAAAGATGAATATCCTGATAGGAATCGGCACGACGATTTGTGGAAGCACCGCCATTGCGATCACGGCTCCTCTCATCGAAGCCGAAGGAGATGATGTCTCTTACGCCATCGCAACGATCTCACTCTTCGGCCTTGCTGCGATGTTCCTCTTTCCACTCGTTGCAAAGCTCTTAGGATTAAATCAATCGATCTTCGGTCTCTGGGCTGGAACGGCAATCCATGCAACACCACAGGTTGTGGCAGCAGGCTATATGTATGGGGAAGTGGCCGGACAGGTTTCAACAGTGGCCAAGCTGACCCGGAACATCTTCATGGCTCCAGCTGTCTTTCTCATTGGTTTATGGTATATGAAAAAGAGGTTGAAAACGGCCGGAGGCCTTTCAAAAAAGGGCCAATATTCGAAAGCCATCCCTCTCTTCTTATTTGGGTTCGTGGCGATGGCCATCATCCGGACCATCGGGGACGCGATATGCCCAATTCCTGCCATTCAATGGCAATGGTTGGTTCAACATATCAATGGATTGGGCAAGTTTCTTGTTTTGGTTGCCATGGCCGGGATTGGACTGAATACGAAACTCACGACCATGCGTCGGACCGGACCCAAACCCTTTCTGGTCGGGCTGGTGGCCTCCATTCTCCTTGCCATCATCAGCCTCCTCCTCATTCACATTCTGCGGATCTCCTGACGCATCCCCTTTCTTCTGGAATCAATACCCCAAAGTAAATTACCCCGCAGCAAAGCTGCGGGGTAATTTACTCAAAGAGCCATCTGTGGTGCCAAGACCTTTTCTGACACCCCTAGCCATTCGTAATTACTGAATATTATTTTTGCAACTGTAGAAGATCAGTTTAACGATAAAACTCGACAACTTCTGAAACAGCCTTACGCGTCTGAATAGAGTTCTCATTGGGGAATCCGACAGGTATTAAGGCCATTAAGTTCAAACTCTTCGGAATATTAAGAAGTTCTTCAATTTCTCCTTTTGCGAGTAGAGGGCCTGTCATCCAAACTCCTCCTAATCCCTGGGAATGGATGGCCAGAAGAAGGTAACTAATGGCAGCCGCACCACTTTGGAGCCCGGAATTCCCAAAACGGCGGGTTTCTATCAATGTTTGTACGGATGGGTCTTTTTCGATCCTCAGCTTCAAAATCTGATCAGCAAGGCTCTCATAATCGGCCATTAACACCCCTATACATACGGGAGCATTTCGGAAAAAAGAACCATTCTTTGTCCATCGGCTGACCTCCCCACCAAATCCCGTTGCCTCGGGCCATGAGACGATCATGTCAACCTTTGACTGAACGGCGTTTGCCATCTGATGAATGAGATTCTGATTCGAAACGACCATAAACTTCCAGTTCTGATGGTTTCCCCCATTCGGGGCCCAGGTCGCCAGTTCGATGGCCTTTAAAACCAAATCTTCAGGTACGGGATCCTTCTTCCAGCGCCGGATTGACCGGCGTGTTTTAACCAACTTCTCCAAATCTTGGAACGCCATATTCCCCTCCTCCATTTAAGTCGATTTTAGGATTTCAATACTCTTTTATAAAACCTTAGGAAGTTCACCCCAAGAACCTTCTGAATCGCTTCTTCTGAATAGCCCCGTTTCAGAAGACTCTTTGTGACATTGGGGATATGAGACCAATCCCTTAATTCAGGATGAAAATAATTCTCCTTATTCCCGTATTGAACGCCTTCCATGTCTCCCCTTGGCCCGCTCCATTGACTGATACGGATTGAAAATTCAGAAAAATCCGGTCCCAGGCCGACATAATCAATTCCTACGAGGTTAGCAATATGATCGACGTGATCCACCAGATCTTCCACCGTTGGCAGATCTTTGTCCTTGTTAATCAAAGTGGAAAAAAAACTCAAACCGACAATACCCTCTCTTTCGGCAATCTTTCTAATAATCTCATCCGTCAGGTTTCGTGGGTGGTCGCAAATTGCTTTGGCATTGGAATGGCTTGCAATGATTGGACCTTCGCTCACGCTCAGCACATCAATGACTCCGGCTGGTGATAAATGGGAGATATCGATGATCATGCCCAGACGGTTCATCTCTTTGGCCACGGCCACGCCAAATTGGGTCAATCCCCCTTTTGTCCTGGCCTCCGCAATTCCATCCGCCAGACGGTTCCGACCATTCCCCGTCAACTGCAAGGAACGGACTCCCAGTCGATGGAATGCTCGAAGGGTTGAAAGACTGTCATGCATCGGACGGCCCTCGAGAGGTCTTCCTCCTTCCAGTCCCAGCATGATCGCGACCTTCCCATCTTTCAATGTTTCATCAATATCAGAGGGACGGGTACAGAGTTTGACCACATCGGAGCACTCTTCGAGTTCCTGATAGACATAATCGATCACCTCGAGAGCGCCCCAAAGCATGAGGTCCGATCCCTTTACATTGGCATTATTGTCTCCCCCTATAATCAAGAGCAGGACTTGAAGACCTACTCTGTCGAAAAGGGGGAGATAATATTTTTTGAAGAGCTGCCTTTCACTCTGATCCCTTTTCCCGATCAACTCCTTTGTCAGGTGACAATGACCATCGACGACAATGGATCGCCGGTGGATTTCCGAAGTCTTTCTTTCCAGCTCTTTCGGATCAGTCATGACACTACCTCAAAGATCCAGGAATTTACGCTCTAACTTCTCATACTCCGGAAGGTCTACGATCTCATCCCTTTCCTTGAAGCTGATCATCCTCTCTGAAAAAGACTCTATCGTCCCTTCTCTCTTCAACACCTGGAGGAGTTCTTTCATCGTATGGACGGCAGCCAACTGAAGCGGAGAAGGGACAATGACCACCCGGTAGCCCATATCCTCCAGTTCCTTCATTGGAACCAGGGGGGTCTTTCCACCTTTGAACATGTTAATCAAAAGAGGCGTAGAGATAGAATCTGCAACCTTTTTGATCTCTTCAATAGACAGAGGGGCTTCCACAAAAATCATATCTGCTCCTGCCTTTGCGTAGTCTCTTCCCCTCCGGATGGCACTCCCCAATCCTTCCACGGCACGAGCATCTGTACGGGCAATAATGATAAAATTAGGATCGGTACGTGCCTCAATCGCTGCCTCAATCTTCTTGATCATCTCCTTCGCTGAGACAAGAGTTTTTCCTTCATAGTGGCCACACTTCTTTGGGGTGATCTGATCTTCGATATGGATTCCTGCTACGCCGACCGCTTCGAACTCCCTGACCGCCCGCATCACATTCAGGGCATTCCCGTAGCCCGTATCCGCATCGGCAAGAACAGGGATGTTTGTCACATCAACGATATTCTTGACGCGACTGATGACTTCGCTCATTGTAAGAAGACCAAGATCTGGATACCCCATGCTCCGAGCTATTCCACCACCTGTAACATAGATGAGAGGGAATCCAGTCCGCTCGATGAGCCGTGCGGAAAGGCCATCAAAAGCGCCAGGGGCAACCAATAGTTTCTTATCTTTCAATAATCTCCTGAATTGAGTCGTCCTCCTCATCGAATTACCTCTTCCTTCCCTTCATCAGAATTTTCTTAACAATCTCCTTAAATTCCATCTCGTCGATTGGTTCCTTCACCTTTTGGGATCTCTTTTTAACCTCTCTTAAGATCTCGCCAATCTCCTTCTCCGATGCTGAAAGTTTTAACTCTTTTAACTTGACCTTGATCGAATCTTTACCACTTTTTTTCCCAAGCAATAGCGAAGCTCTCTGTCCTACCAATTCCGGAAGATAAGGCTCGGCCGTAAACGGAAACTCTTTCCACCCTGTCACGACGAGGCCTGCTTCCTGGGCAAAGGCACCCTCCCCCACCACTGCCTTATGACGCTGGAGCTTCACGCCTGAATATTTCTGGAGAAGGCCTGAAGCCTTATAGAATTTGGTCGGATCGAGTCCCATATCCCTTCCATAGAGAATGCGGAGGGCCATGGCCACCTCTTCGGTAGCCGCGCAACCCGCCCTTTCGCCCATTCCGTTCAAGGCGGTGGAAGCCACCTGGGCACCTGCGGAGAGAGCAGCAAGGGTATTGGCTGTCGCAAGGCCGAAATCGTTATGGCAGTGAACCTCGATAGGTTTTCCGGTGAGACCTCTCATCTTATTGACGAGATATCCGATGCCTTGCGGAGTGATTCCTCCGACAGTGTCAACCAGACGGACGCGATCGACCCATCCATCCCTGATAACAGTCTTTAAGAAGGTCTCCAGGAAGGCCGGGGCTGTCCGGGTCGTATCATAGGGACTCAGAACCACGAAGAATCCCTTTTGACGGGCATAAGAAGTGCTTTGGACCGCTGTCTCAATCACCTTCTCCTCCGGCCACTTCAGTTTATACTTGATCTGAAGTTCTCCAATGGGAAGGCTGCAACTCACTCCCCAGACCCCACAGGCCTCAGCCTTGTCGATATCCTCTTTGATCGTACGGCAGACAGCAATCAGCTTTGCCTTCAATCCTTCCTTGGCTATGGCTCTTATATTTCCCTCTTCCTCCGGAGAGACGGCAGGCATTCCGACTTCCAATTGTGGGATGCCGATCTCGTCAAGGACATGGGCGAGACGGATTTTCTCTCTTCTTGAAAGAACAACGCCTGCCTGCTGTTCGCCCTCCCTCAGCGTACAATCGATTATGAAGACATCCCGGGGAATCAAATTTTCAATGAGATTGTTATATCGGCTCACATACCACTGGTCAGTTTTCCAGGCCAATCCCTTCATCACAGCCATCCTTTCTTCTTTAGCTCTTTGTCGATTGTTTGCCCGCGCCACCAGTCGAGAGGCGGACAACCCTTGACGATCTTCATCTTCTCTTTCAGTTGGGGATACCGGTGGGCCAACCTCTTGCATTCCTCGATCCCGCAATCTCCGAAACACCAGATCTCATCAAACTTCCGATCTTTTGGAAACCTCACCCTTTTCCCGATGATAACTGCATACTCTTTTTCAGCTTCCACATCGGGAGGAATTCTTGGAATCCTGCTCATGCAGCCTGGACAGATTCCACCCGGAAAGACCTCCACATTAGGTTTGGGATGAACCAGACAAAAAATCGGCCGCTCCATGACCGTCTTCACCTCTTCGAGACGTTCCCCGACGATCTCTATCTCATCCAGATCTTTGATTCCCAGTTTATCTTTTAAGGCTAATTGATTGGTTACAGGCTCCAGAGGATGAAAACCCATCACCTGGGTTCCTACGATGTCTGCTGCAGTCATATCCTGGCTGGCTATTAAAAGACCAAGAGAATAAGGCGTTCCGCTATGAGCGCCCATCCCTTCCATCGCTACGATCCCATCGATCAGATTCAGATGAGGCCTTACGACTTTTGCAATATCAATCAATGCATAGGAGAGATCAATTCCCCTGTGGAATCGTTTCCGGTCCCGGAAGGAAACGATCCCAAACAGGTTCTTGAAGCAGAGCGTTACCAGGGTCATAATGGACGTCTTCATCTTGGGCACATTGATGAGAACGTCCACCTCATCGAATAGGGCTGGAATGGAGATGGATGAATAGATTCGACCTCGAGGAACTTTTTTGGTAATTCTCTTCCCCTCATCAAAATAGGCAAGTTCTCCACCTTCCTTTTTGACGACCTCCTTGACCCCGCTCTTTTCGTAACATAAGCGAGATTTCAGTCCCCATACAGGCTCATCACCCACGGATACCTTTCGGGCTCCCTCCTCTTTAAGATACCGGATAAGAGCCCCGATCACATCAGGGTGAGTAATAGCAGGGCTCTCCTCCGGTGGAAAGGGAGAGCAGAGATTCGGTTTGACCAGGACATGAGAACCTCTGAAACTGAGGTTTAGAGGACCGAGCAACTCAATCGTTCTTCTTACACCTTCATAGGGATCAAACGTTTTGACGAGACTTACTTTCATTCTTCCCATCTTCTTCTCCTTTACGCTTTCAATTTATGAATCATCCCACCAATATCTTCCAATTCTTCCAGATTCATGATCTGATCACATACCTCTTCTGTTCTCCTTCCAAGAATATCGCCTGCTAAAAGGATGAATTTTTCTCTTATCTCCTGGACACTCAGGGATGATTCGGGTTCCCCTCGAGCATTATTGATCGAGGAGGAGAGACGTCTTCCGTCCCTCAGAATGATCTCACCATGGGACCCCCTCTTGTTCGGATAGTCCTTGTCCAGGCTCTTATCGACCTCCACAGAAACCTTGGCCATCAGCGCACGGACCTTTGGATCGTTTACCTTCTCATTCGAAAATTGATAAAGGGAGGCATTTCCATCGAGGATGGCGACAGCAATGGAAAAGGGAATGCTGAACTGAGCCTGTTTTCCACTCATTGGATGATGGATTTCGGCGATCATTGTCACGGAATCCACCTTTACTCTGATCTCCTTGATCTCATCGGGTAAGAGGTTATGCTCTCTTACTAGAGATTGGATGACGTCAGTAGGGGCATGGTTTCCCCTACAGCCGCCGTGAATCTTCACATAGGTCTCCTCAATGAGATATTTTCTCCCCAGATCTAAGAGAATCTCATTTTCATTCGTTTGATCTGCAAAGGCCTTCAGGAAACCGTTTTCGAGGATGGTATCACAACCGGAAACGCCCTTTTCTGCGAAGAGAGCCGATAGTATCCCTCCCTCGGAACTCCGTCCAACCTGAAGGGGCTGGGAATCCGGGGTCTTCAGCGCCTCCTTCAGTCCAGCGCCCAGATTGGATGCAATGGCTAACGCATTTTTACAACGTTCCAGATCTAATTTTAAGAGAGAGGCGCAGGCTGCAGTCGACCCCAAAGCACCCACAACGGCAGTGCTCTGGAATCCCCTTACGGTAGTCGATGGGTAGATCGCTTTTCCCAGTCGGAGAAAAATATCATAGCCCACAACTATAGATAGAATAATCTCTTTTCCATTCGATTTTCTCATCTCACCAAGGGCCAAAGCCGCAGGGATCACCGTCGAGGAGGGGTGGCCTCCTGTAAAACGTGAACCATCCTCCATATAGGTCGAGTGGGACATAAAGCTATTGAGCAAGGCAGCGTCTCTTAGCGGGTATTTAACCCCAGCTCCCCATACTGTTGCCTCCTCTTTTCCTCCAAGAATTTCAAAAAGGGGACGATAGAGTCCGAGCTGAAATCCTGCCAGTCCTGCAGAGAGAAGGTCAAGAAATCTTGTCTTGGCCAGTTCGACAACGGCTGGAGGAAGGTCTTCATAACTGCATTGAGCAACAAATTTGCCTAGCTCATTGACCATCATACTTTTTTCACTCCCTTCTTCTCCCTGAATTCTTGACAGACTTCAGCAAAGATGGGCATGGAGAAGGTAATGGTGTGAATACCTGATGGAAGGGAAGCCGCTTCGATGGCCTCGAAAACCTCCTCCTCCTTTGCTCCTGCTTCAAGGGCTGCCCGGATATGAACTCTCAATCCTTCCTCATAATTTGTGGCCGCATTAATTGCAGCAATGATCATCTCCTTTACTTTTAACGGCAACCTTTTATTCTTCTTCATCACATGGGTAAAAAGGTGGTGATAGGCTTCCAGGTAGTGTGGATCCTTCTGACAGAGAATTTTTCTTGATGGATGAATATATCCCCTCTCCCTTCTCACCTTCTCCAAAATGGCCTTTGCTTTTGTCATGGCTTATCTCCTTCGATCATATGGAATCCTTCCCACTTCCTAAAATAGGGAACTATCCATCGTTTAGAACCTGGATCATGAATGAAGGCAACCGCCTTTCCCATTGAATTTAACAGAGGAGCGTTATCATGGAACGGATATCCTCGATCTTTTCTAAATTTAGGATTGTGGAAAAAATCTTCCTCCCCTTTTCAGGAGGAAAGGAAGTTCCAAATTGGAGACAGCTTTCAAATTTAGTAAGAACCTCTTCACGATCCATCGGCCGATCAGGATGACCTTTTGAAATAGAGGACCGGTGAGAATAGGTTTTTCCCTCAGCCCTGAGGACCACCTGAGATTCCAAATTGACGACATTCGTCGAAGGTTCCTGAAGATTTGGATCGACGGAAACCTTCACCCTCTTTGCCATCTCCAACCTTCTCGCTTCCCGGATTGCAGGTTCGGTGAAATCTTCAAGGCCCACCTTTCCCTGCAAGATCGCCGTTGTCACCGTATAGGGTATGCTGAATTGGGCATCGACTTGAGGATTCGTCCTTATCTCAAAGGGCCGGCCCGCGGTGCCATAACATCCCTTCGAAACAGAGATCTCAACTTCCTCAACCTGTTCCGGCGTGATTTGATTTTCCTTCAAAATATTCAATACTGCATCGATGGAGGCATGGGTGGCTTTACAACTGGGATAGGGCTTAATGCTCAATTCATCACCTAAAAAGTTCCTCCCCAAGCCCTTCATCAAACTTTCGATGATCTTCTCTCTATCTTCTGAATAATGGGGATCTCCATAGAGTCGAAGCATCCCCCATTCCCCTTCCAAAATCTCCTTGGGTCCTGTAATGCCTTCAGAGGCGAGAATCGAAGAAAACACCCCGTCCTTCGAAGCCAGGGCAGGTTGTAACCTCTTTGTCAATGCCCCTTCGAGCCTTCCCTGCCGGTTTCCTGAAGACTGACAATAGGCGATACCAAGTGCGTTGCCCATCTTTTTCTCATCTAAACCCAAGATTTTAGATGAGGAGACAGTGGTGCCGAAGATTCCGAAGGTCGTTGTCGCATGCCAGCCCCGAGATAGAGGAATCGACAATCCCATCCGACAGACCAGATCGACTCCAAGGACAAGGGCCGTGAGAAGGGCTTTTCCATCGACCCCCCCTACCCTTTCCGCCATAGCCAGCGCAGCGGGAATGACACAGACATTCGCATGGATTCCCGCCTTTTCATGCATGTCATCAAAATCGAGGGAGTGAGCCATGAGACTATTGGCCATGGCCGCATGAAAGGAAGGCACTTTCCCTCCGTCAATAAGAATGGTCGATTCCTTCTTTCCTCCCATCCCTTTTAAGAGATCGATGACCTCCCTCACTCCAGGGGCTTTTAAACTCGCAAGGGCCACACCCAATGTGTCGATCAAGAAATCCTTCTGTCGCTCTATCGTCTCCTTGGGGATATCCTCGAAGGTCGTCCCTCTTATGTGTTTGACGATCTCATCAAAGGCAGACATTATCCCCTTTCCAAACTCCCCTAAGGAACCAGGCAGCGTGTCAATTCATTCAGTGAGGAGAGGTGTTCCATATTCTGAATGGTCAGGTAGAGGTCCTTCATCTTCTCTTCACTTAGGACCTTTACTGCAAGTTTTCGGAACTTATTCTCCACTTCTTCTCGATTGATTGGATTGTTCGGGCCTCCCTTTGCAAATTCAACTTTTCTCTCAAGGAGTCTTTCATCCGTTGTCTCAACCAGGCAGACAATGGCGTGCCTGTACTCTTGTCCAAGCCGATCAAGTTCCGGATCCGGAACGACTTCCACCTTTTTGATGAAGTCGAGGATCCTGGGGTCACGGATCTTCTTCTCCGTGAACTGATCCACAAAGGTCTCACCTTCGAGTGCCCTGACGGAGAGACAGTAAGGCAAGTTCATCTGGGCTGCTGTCATCCCCTCAGGTTTGTAATCCCAGCCCACATGGAGTTTTGTGACCGTGGTGCTCCGGATCGTGACTTTTTTAATATCCCGGGCCTGTAGGCCCTGATCTTTCATGATCCGGGAAAGGGCTTCCAAAGAGGTGAAGTTGCTACCGCAACAGGAGAAAGCCTTGAACCCCACGTTCATTACTTCATAATCTTTCCCCAGCCCTCTAGTCAATCGGTCAGGGTCGCTCGATTCACCCATGACTTTGAAGTATCCGCCATAACCCGCCTCGAGGATATCGGTGATCCCAGTCAGTCCCCGGTCAGCGAGGAGGGCACCATAGACGCCGCTCTGGCTGGCCCTTCCTGCGTGCATCCTCTTCACCATGGCTGCATACTGGGCAGCCATGAGCCCTGCGGCCTGGGTTCCGGCGATGCCCAGGGCATGGGTCATCTTCTCCTCATCGAGACCCAAGAGTTTCCCTGCTGCCGCAGCAGCAGCAAATGTTCCGTGCGTTCCCGTAGGATGGTATCCTTTATGAAGATGAGAAGCTCCAACGCACATTCCAACCCGAAGCCCTGTCTCGTAGCCTGCAACCATGGCCGTCAGGAATTCCTTACCCGTGCACTCCCTTCTGCTCTCTCCTACTGCCAATGCCGCGGGCAAGGTGACGCTTCCGGGATGGATGATGCTGAGGCGGTGAATGTCATCGAGCTCGAAACCATGAATCATTGTTCCATTGGCCAGAGCAGCATTAGGAGCAGAGACTTTATAACCCATTCCCAAGAGGGTTGACTCCCTTCTCCCTCCGAGGTCTTTTGCAAATTTGGCCAGAATTTTTCCCCAGGGCAGGGTGGAGCCAAAGAGGCCACAACCGATTGTGTCGAGGAGACACAACTTCATGTGATCGATAACCGTTTGGGGGATATCGCAATACCTGAGATTGGCCGCAAAGCTGGCCAGCCTCTGAGTCGGCGAATTCTGGTTCATTTAACTCCCTCCCCTAGTTTATCATCCAATCCCAATATCTTTACAGGATTCTCCTGAATCATCCTCCGGATGGCCTCCTCCTCTATGTTGAGTTGAAGAAGGGAGGCGATATACATCCTCATCAACTCGGGCGGTGGCGGATTCCAGGTTTGAATAGCGTCGGTCGTCAGAACGGTTTGAGAAGGCCCGATCTCTTGAATCGCTTCTACAATCCTGGAAAGCTCCAGCCTTTGATGCATGGGCATAGTCGTAATAAAGCAATGTTCAATATATCCCCCTCGTTTGGCTACCTCCTTCTGATCATCGATTGATCCTCCCACAGAACGGCTGAAGGGATGGGTCAACGTAAAAGGCGCCCCCTGTTTTACACACTCCTCCACCAGGACGAGGCTCTCCTGAATGGAAAGATGGCCACTTGAAATATACATTCTGTGATCACGGGCAATCTGAACGATCTCCTTCACCACCGATTTAAGCTTTCCCCCTTCAAGGATCTCAATTCCTGATTCAGGCCCGGGTACGGTCTGATTGAGAGTTCGGATGTATTCCTTCATCCGATTCAAATAGAATTGACTTCTAGAGAGATCATTCTTAGAACCCCAGGTGGGCATCCAGACCGCCTTTCCTCCCAGTTCACCGGCAACCTCCACGGCAAGGGGATTTAAACCGCCTATGGATTGATTAAGGGTGATGCCGCCGAAAACCTCAATGCCCGAAACCACCTTTCGGACGAGGTTTGCCCTTTCCACTGTTGGAAAGACCTGAGACTTCATCACGATGGCCCTCATACCCGCAGCCCTGGCAAGTTCGGCCCATTCGATCTCATGAACGCGGCCTCGCATTCTTAAACTGAATTCTGGATAGGCATGAGCATGAAGTTCTATGGCTCCCTGGAGCAACCGGTCTTCAATATCCATCTCTCATCCCCCCCTTTTTCCCTCTCGGATGACAAGCTCCATCAGTTTTGAGACATCCTTTACCTTCTCGATCCTGAAGACAGTCTCCTCAACCCTCTTTCCTTTCTTTCCATCCAAAATGCCTGAAGAAAGGCTTTTGAACTTCTCCCTCTTTTCCTCCGGCGTCATTGGATTCTCGATGGATCCCCTCGGATAATCGACCTGGAAAACATATTTGGAGCCGTCTCTTAGAACGATCTCCATCCGGCACGAGACATCCCGCGCAAGACCATCGACCGTCTGAATCTCCACCATCTCCGAGAGCCTTTGGACAAGGGGATCCCTCAATTTCTCATCAGAATATTGTTGGAGAAATGCCTTCCCCTCAGCAAAAGAGACGGCTACGCCATAAGGCAGGCTCACCTGTGCCTCATGATAGGTTCTCGGCCTGTTGATCTTATGGTAATTTGCCCATCGGGGATGGCGAAATACGGTAATCTTCGAAATCTGGTTTGGATCGATACCATGCTTGCGTCTTAGTTCAAGGCTACAATCGATGGCATTGTGGATGGGACGAGCACAGGAGTAAGGCTTGTATTCGATATAGATAGGGAACTCCTTTCCCAATCCCTCCATAAGTTTTTTATGATCCACCTGATCGGAATAGGCCCTTAGAAATCCCCGGTCCCCTTCAAGAATCGTCTCTGCACCAGTGAAGCCCATGGAGGCCAGGAGAGCCGATACCACGCCTCCTCTTGCCGCAGGTCCTGGATTGAACCTCTTCTGCATGGAGGTTCCGTAGAATTCCATCAATCCGGAAGCCTGAGCTCCTGCCAGGCCTAAAGTGTTCACCACTCCATTCACGTCCAAATGGAGTAACTTTGCCGATGCGGCAGCTGCTCCAAAGATTCCGCATGCTGCGGTGGTATGAAAACCCCGGTCTCTGTGGGAAGGGTTCAAGGCTGAGCTCAACCGGGCCATGACGTCGCAACCAGCAGTAAGGGCGACAAGGAGATCCCGACCTGTGGCGTGCTCCCTTTCAGCCAATGCCAAGGCAGCGGAAAAGATGGGTGGACTGAAATGGAAATATGCAAGGCTGTCCACATCGTCGAGTTCGATGCTGTGGGAGAGGATGGCATTCGAGAAAGCTGCACTCGGTGCCGAGACCCGATATCCAAACCCTATGATCGTGGCCTCTCCCTTTTCTCTTAATTTTTTCGAGAATTGGGCAGCAATTTTTCCGCTCTCTGTTCTCGTCCCTCCAAGAGCGACCCCCAGGTAGTCAAAGAGGAGGACCTTCATCTCCTCAAGAATTTTCGAAGGAATGGACGAACAATCCAGATCAGCCAAATATTTTGCAATCGTCTCTGTCTCTGCCATATCAGAATCCTCCTTAGATTGAATCCCTCATATCTTCACTGCCACATCATAAGCCTCGTGGATGGCATCGATCATTTTCCGGGGTGATACACAGTCTCCAACAGAATAAACTTCCATCACTTTTCCTTCGAGCTTCTGAAGGAGAGAATTTTGAGACTTTGCGCCAAGTGCCAGGACCACAGTTTCAGCCGAAATCTCATATTCTCCCTTCTCCCCTTGAACAGTGACGCTCCTGTTGCCAATCTTCATTAATTTAGTCTTACACTTCACTCCGATATTTGTTCCCGCCAACTCCTCTTTAAGGCGAGCTCGATTCAAGGGCCCTGCATCCTGGGCAATCTCCTCAAGCATTTCGATGAGGATAACTTTTTTCCCCTTTTTTGAAAGGAAGAGTGCTGTCTCAACCCCAACCAATCCTCCTCCTGCAACAACGACTTCCTTCCCAACCTTCTTTCCCTTGAGGACATCCCAGGCTGTCACTACATTCTTTCCTTTAATACCTGGAATCTTCGGAATGAGGGGAAGGGAACCGGTAGCTAAAATGATGACGTCAGGCTTGGTCTGAATTACCTTCTCCGCTGTCAATTCCTCCTTGGAATGAATAGAGACTTTCTGCCTGCCCAGTTCTTTCTTCAGAAAATCTCTGACGGCGGAAAATTCTTCCTTGCCGGGTGGCGTTTCAGCCAGATAACATTGCCCACCGACCTCCCTCTCTTTCTCGAAGAGCTCCACACTATGGCCCCTTGAGGCAGCGATAACAGCGGCTTCCATGCCTCCTGGTCCACCACCGATCACCCAAACCTTCTTCTTTTTCGACGCCAGAGACATCTCCCCCTCGCGACCCACCTCAGGGTTGTATAGGCAGGTGACCGTCTTTTCCTGGACCAATTGTTCCATACATCCCTGATTGCAACCGATACAGCGCCGGATTTTATCCACCTCCCCTTTCAAAGCTTTATTGGGCCAATGGGGATCTGCAATAAGCGCTCTCCCCGTTGCAATTAAATCTGCTTTTCCCTCTTGTAGAATCTGTTCTGCTAATTCAGGGGTATTGATCCTTCCGACGGCAATCACCGGAATCCCCACTTTTGCTTTGACTGCTGCAGCAAATTCTACGTAACATCCTCTCGGGGTTGAACCAGGCGGAATCATCTTTATTACGGTGGCGGGGATCTCTCCACTCCCTGCTGATACATGAATGAGATCCACTCCTTCCTTCTCCAAACTCTGGCAGAGCTTAATCACATCCTCAAGAGGTGTTTCAATCGGTGCAAACTCTCGTGCATTGGCCCTGTAGCCGACTAAGAAATCCTTCCCTGTCAACTCTCTCACCCGGCGGTAGACCTCAAGGGAAAAACGCATTCTTTTTTCCAGACTACCCCCGTATTCATCCGTCCGGCGGTTTGAATAGAGGGAGAAGAACTGATTGATCAGGTAACCATGGGTGCCATGAATTTCAACTCCATCAAACCCCGCTTCTTTGGCCCTGCGAGCAGCCTGGCCAAACTTCTCAACGAGCTCCTTTATCTCCTCCACTGTTAAAACCCGTGGAACCTCCCCGGTCGAGAGATGGGGAACGGCTGAGGGCCCCACGGCTGCAACTCCTGTCAGAGCTGTCTTGAGTTCCCTGGAGGAAGTAATCAGCCTTCCGTTATGATTGAGTTGCTGGAGAACTTTGGCGCCCGTTGCATGAACCGCATCTGTAAACTCCTTCAATTTGGGGATGAAGCGGTCTTCGTGAAGAAGCAGCGCACCCATCCTCTTCTTTGCAGCAGGGTCGATATAGGCGGAAGAGACGATGAGGAGACCCACTCCCCCCTTTCCTCGTTCCACGTAATACTTCTTAAATCTCTCGCTTACGGAACCATCTGCTTCGGCAAAATTTGTGTTCATCGGCGGCAGCACAATTCGGTTCCGAAGGGAAACACCTTTAATTTTCATGGGGCTGAATAACAACTCAAATTGGCCCATCCTTATTTCCTTCTGTTCAACAAAAGATTCCCGTAGGAATCGATTCTCACCATCCAGCCTGGAGGGATAACGCTCGTTGCCCCGCTCTCTTCAATGATGGCAGGCCCATTCAATATCTCTTGGCACGGAAGAAGATCCCTCTCATAAATCGGTGTTTTCAAAAAATGGCCCTGGAAATATACCTGCCTTTCATCTTTTTGGGCCTCAACAATCGATTTGCCTTTTGACTCGTAGGTGGGGAAGAGAGGTTTCTTAACAACGCCAAAAGAAGAAAGCCTGAGATGAACCAGCTCGATATAGTGTCCCGGACGGCTATGTCCGTATGTCTCTTGAAAGCGGATATGAAATCTTTCCGCAATCCTCTCGAGAGAATCATCCTCCCCGAGGGGAATATTCAACTCAAAGGCCTGCCCTTTATACCGGAGGTCGAGGGATCTTTGAAAATAGGTATCTCTGGATTCGAATCCCTCCTCTCCAAGGATGGAAAGGGATCTCTTCTCCATGATTCGAAATTCTCCGTCAAATTCATCAAAATCGAAAGTGTTCAACTGTTTGATCCAAGATCGCACATCATCGTGGCGGACGTCTGAAACGATCAAACCGAGGGCTGATAGATTTCCGGGAAACCTTGGAATCAGGATGGTTGAAATTCCCAGTTCGTCCGAAATTTGGGCGGCATGCATTGGGCCTGCCCCCCCATAAGGGACCAGGGCATAATCCCTGGGGTCATGTCCCCTCTCCACTGAAATCTCCTTTATGGCGCTTGCCATCTTTGTCACACCAATCTGAAGAATGCCTTCGGCAAGTTTGTGGGATCCTATTCCATCCAATTCCCTCAAAAGTTTCTGGAGGGATTCCTGAGCCAATTCCGGGTAGAGCCGAAGCTTTCCTCCGAGAAGAGATTTCGCTCCCAAACGGCCGAGGAAGAGATTGGCGTCCGTAATGGTGGGGCTCTTACCCCCTTTCCCATAGGAGGCAGGCCCTGGATCAGCCCCTGCACTCTGGGGCCCCACCTTCAACCTCCCATCATCATCAATCCAGGCAATACTCCCTCCTCCTGCTCCCACAGTGTTGATTTCCATTTGGAGTGTCTTAATGGGTATTCCTGAGAGTTGATGTTCTGAGGAGACCATTGGAAGCAGGTTTTTAACTAAGCATACATCTGTACTTGTTCCACCCATGTCATAAGTAATAATATTGAGAAATCCTGCCTGCCGGGAAAAGTGGATCGCTCCGTTCACCCCGCCAGCAGGGCCTGAGAGGATCGTCCGGATCGGAAACGATTGAGCTGTTTTTGAACTGATCATTCCTCCAGACGAACTCATGATAAAGAAAGTCCGTCCATATTCACTTTTTTTCAGATCTAATTCCAAGGACTCCAAGTAATTTATCATCACAGGAGCCAGGTAAGCATTGACAACGGTGCTCGAAAATCTCTCAAACTCCCTGTATTCAGGAATGACTTCCGATGAGAGAGACACAGGAATAGAAGGCAGTTGATTCTTCAAAAGAATGCCTGCCTCCTTTTCATTTTCTGGATTTCGATAGGAATGGAGAAAGCAGACGGCGATCGATTCAATATCTTCCCCTACCATCTTCTCTGCAATTTGATTCATTTCATTTTGGCCAATCCCTTTTCCGATCTCCCCGTTTGCAAATATTCGTTCATTGATTTCAAACCGGAGGTGCCTCGGCACCAAGGGTTTGGGTCTGACAAATTTCGGCTTGAACATAGAATTGGGAACGAGCCTCCGAGTCCTTCCTATTTCGATCAGATCTCTAAACCCCTTTGTGGTAATCAATCCAACCTTGGCTCCCTTGCCTTGAAGAATGGCGTTCGTTCCTACCGTGGTTCCGTGAACGATTCGTTCCATCTCCCCAGAGGAGCAACCCAACTCATTGATTCCGTGGAGGATTCCTTCTGCCTGGTTTAAGGGGGTCGATGGAATTTTGATCAATTCAGCGATGCCTTTCCCACTGTTCCACAGGGTAAAATCGGTAAATGTTCCTCCAACGTCAATTCCCAGACTAAAGATGGCACTCATCCTTTATCCTTAATGAATCTTTGGGGGAGTTAATAGTCGCATCAATTTGGAGATCTCTCTCGTCTGATCGAGTCCTTGAACCAGTGTGAGTATTTTACCGCCTCGACGGGAGAAAGAAGGAATTCCTGAAATAAGCTGAAGAAATTTGTTTACGATCTCCTCATTAAACTTCGATGGGTTGTCAAGATACTCCTTTTTCTCTGGATCACCGGACGGGATATCAACATAGCATTTCAACACGGATCTATTTTTCAACTCTATTTCAATTGAAGTGGGAAACCTCTTGGGGTATCCTTTTGTATATTCAGGGTCTTCCTCGCCTTTGACTTTGGAAGCAATTTCTAAGATTTGAGAATCTCGAATCGATTCTTCAGTAAACTCCGATAGAGAGATTCGTTTCCTAACCACAGCGGCACCTACAACAAAAGGAATGCTGAACTGGGCATCAACAATCGTCTTTGGCCGGTAGCGTCTCTCCTCGGGCTTCATCAGGGTATCGATCCCTACCTTAAATGTCTTGACCCTTATCTCTCTTATATCTTCAGGCTTCAGGTTATCTTTTTTCCCCATATCCAGAACACCATCAATGACTTGATGGAGGAAACGGCAACAGGGATAAGGTTTGAATGCTGTATCATGACCGATAAAGACATCCCCCAACCTCTCGGTAATCTTTCTTGGATCATAGGTCCGTTCAAAGGAGAAGGCATTCAAGAATCCATACTTTCCTTCAAAAATGGTCGCCGGGCCTGTATACCCTTTCTTCGCCAATAGGGCAGCAAGTATCCCGCTCTGGGCCGCCTTTCCAGGATGCATCCGTTTGATCCAAGTGCCATCCGATTTCCATTCCTCCAAGCCTGACGCCTGGGTTCCGGCAATGCCTAAAGCCCAAACAATTTCTTTGGGAGATAATTTCAAAATCTTAGCAGCTGCTGCCGCTGCCCCAAAGACTCCACAGACTCCGGTTGGATGAAATCCTTCGTGGTACTGGGTTCCCAGAAAGGCCTCTCCCACCCGGCAGATCACCTCATATCCAGCCACGATAGCTTCGATCAGCCGAGAACCTTCACAGCCTTCCCTTTCGGCCAATGCCAAAGCAGCCGGGATAACGGCTGCACCCGGATGCATGGTGGCGGAGCGGTGATCGTCGTCATAGTCAGAGGCATGGGCCATCGTCCCATTGGCCAGAGCAGCATTCGTACAGGAGACCTTCATCCGCTCTCCCACAATGGTGCTCTCTTTTGTTCCCCCCAATTCCTTCACCACATCGATCATGATGCGACTGGAAGGTATCTGTAATCCTGCGAGGGCAACTCCCAGAAAATCTAATACCCTCATCTTCGCCCTCTCTTTGATGTGAAATGGAATCCGAGAATATTCTATACCAACTATAAAATCAGCTAAGATTTCAGATATTGTATGATCCATTGTCCACCTCAACTTCTAAATTTGAATACGCCTCAGCTCGATCCTCTCCCCTTCCTTCACTCCGAGAATTTCCATACCAGGCTTGCCCAGGTAAATTGCTCCCTTATTTTCAACCTCCAATCCCGTTACCCATGCACGCAAGGGAGCTGATCTCGGATTCACGAGTTCCACTAAATCTCCTTCCTTCAGCTCCAGATTTCTCATGGCGCTAAGGCTAAGAAAACAGAACCTTTTTGTTCCCTTATATTCCTCATCGTCCCAACGTTGAATCCTGAAATAAACCCTCTCTTTTCGTAGTCTTTCTCTCAATGGATCTGTCTTTTTAAGATCGATTTCTTTCCCTTTAAAAATGACACCGTATCGGGTTTCTGCTTTCTCCTTCGTTAATAAGCCCTCCCCGAAGTCCTTCTGTATCTTCTTCGGATCTCTCTCCAATGGATCTCCATATCCTCCTCCCCCGGAGGTCTCCATTACAACCATATCTCCTTGTTCTAAAGGAAAGCAAGTTACCTTCCCGGGAATTGAAGAAGGTGCAATCCATTTCTCTTTTCGGATCACACCAAAACGGTTGGGAGCACCCCAAAAACCGCCCAAAACTCCAAAGGGCGGGATCATGTTTTTGTCTGAAAGAACGGAAAGGGAGGCCTCTTCTGTTAAAACCTTTATTTCTCTTCTTAGCCCCAACCCTCCTCTTGTCTTCCCATCTCCTCCTGAGTCAGTTCTCAGTTCGCACTTCTCTACGATCAAAGGGAAAAGATTCTCAATAGATTCTACAGGCTGGATTGATCCGAAATCTCCTTCAGTGAATGAGCGGACAGTATTATTTCCATCTCCTTCATTAAAGGCCCCTGTCCCCCCAGCTGGGTACTCATAGAAAATGAATGTCTCCCCCGATTGGGGATCTGCACCGCTGATATAGACATGGTTCGCCGTTCCCTTGATATCTCCTGTCACCCGGTCGGGAATGGCCTTTGCCAAGGCTCCCATTACGGCCGACTCCACACATCTCCGGATTTCGGAGAAACCTCCACAGGGCGCCGGATACCTTGCATTGAGGACGCTTCCTTCAGGATTGATAAAGTGGATGGGGCGAAAGGCACCGTGATTAATAGGTCCATCAGGATCGAGGAAGGATTTTAAAATAATAAAAGCTCCCGTGGGGGCAACGGCCGGCCCGGCATTGAGAGGTCCTTTTGTCTGGGAAGACGATCCCAAAAAGTCGACCGTGAGATGATCCCCCTCAACCTTTATCTTCGTCTTCACGATGACCGGTTCGAAGGAATCACCGCTGCAGTCAAGATAGGCTTCGTAGGTATAGGTTTCTGGGGGAATCGCTGAAATGGCCTTTCTCATTCTCTGCTCGGACTGACGGAGTGATGTCTCGACACACTGCTCAACGGCTTCTTTCCCGTACTTCCCGAGGAGTTCCTTGATCCTCTTCTCCGCTACCCTGCAGGTGCCCATGATGGCCTGGAAATCGCCCTCCCTCTCATAAGGGACCCTCATGTTGCTGAAGAGGAGGTCGAGGACACCCCGGTTCGGTCTCCCGCTCTCGTACACTTTTAGAATGGGTATTCGAATCCCCTCCTGGAAGATCTCTTTCGAGCCTCCAGAGAGACTTCCGGGTGTCATTCCTCCCACATCCCCCCAGTGGGCACGAATGACCGGGAAGAAAGTAAGTTTTTCCTCTACAAAAACAGGAAAGATAAGGGCCACATCGTTCAAATGCGTCCCCCCTGTATAGGGATCATTGTGAAGAAAAATATCTCCGGAATGGATATCTTTTCCAAACCTTTCGAACATCAACTTGACAGACCAAGGAATGGGAAAGACATGGGAAGGGTTGTCCTCTGCCTGGGCGATCAACTGCCCTTGGGGGTCCATAATGACGCAGGAGAAATCCCGAGCTTCGTAAAGGATAGAGGAGTATGCGGTCCGGATGAGATTGGCCCTCATCTCCCTGACGATCGAAATAAAACTTTCTTGAACCACTTCTAAGGTAATTGGATCCACTATTTGTCTTTTAGGGGTTAAGATTTAAAAATGTTTTAAACGAGGGCTTTTCCATCAGTTAATTTCTTCTCCTTTAAATATTGGGGTATTCCGACAGCAGCCATCAGCATAAGGCCAATCCCATCTGTAAAAATTCCTGGAATGATAAGAAATACAGATGCCACGAGCAGAATGAGTCTTTGTAAGAAATTGAGGCGGCCAAAGAAATAGCCAGTCATTCCAGCAGCAAAGGGGATCGTGGATAGAAAATTAGTCGCCCATGTGAGGACCACATCAATTGAAAACCCTTTTGGCATTAGCATTGATGTGTAAACAAATGTAAATGGCATAACATACATATAAGCAGAGAACCTCATCGCATGAATAGCAGTCTTATAAGGATGAGCGCCAGCAATTGCAGCTCCTGCAAAAACCGACAAGCAAACAGGAGGGGTGATATTGGATGATTGGCTGTACCAGAAAGCGGTGAGATGGGCTGCGATGAGGGGAATACCCATCTCTCCCATGGCCGGGACGGCCAGGATGGCCACGATCATATAACCCGCTGTAACGGTCGTGCCCATTCCCAGGACAAAAGTGGCAAACATCACCAGGAGTATGGCGGCCCATTTAAATCCATAAGAATAGGAAAGCACTAAGGCTGAAAATTTAAATGCCAGACCCGTGAGCAGGGCGATGCCCACAATGATGCCCACGGGTGCCGCTGTGGATCCAATGCTCATTGAATTTTCTCCCCCTCTAACCAACCCATCAAAAATCTGTATAATGGTCTTCTTAGGATCCTTATTGATGATATTTTTGACTAAGCATATACTTGCAGCTGTCACAATGGTCCAGAATGCGGCAAAAGATGGGCTTCTGCCCGAAAGGATAAGATAAAAGAGTAAAAAGATGGGGATGCAATAATACCAACTTTTATAAAAAATAGGAAGGGCTGGCCTCCTTTCTTCTACAGGCACAATCCCTATTCCTGTTTTTAATGCCTCAAAATGAACCATGACCAGTACCGCGAAAAAATAGATCAATGCAGGGACTAAAGCAATTTTGACCACTTCAAGGTAGGGGATTCTCATCATTTCAGCCATGAGAAACGCCCCTGCCCCCATAATCGGTGGCATGAACATCCCTCCCACGTCGACAGCGGGTTCAATGGCTCCGGCAACCTCTGGCTTATAGCCTGTCTTCTTCATCAAAGGAATTGTAAAAGTACCTGTGGCGACAGTATTGGCGGTAGAACTCCCTGAAATCATGCCGAAGAGAAGGCTTGAAAAAACGGCGGCCTTGGCTGGCCCTCCCGTAAACTTTGAACATGAGGCAACGGGAAAATCGATGAAAAATTGATCTGCACCGATCTTTTCAAAAAAAGCTCCCATAATAATAAAAAGAGCCACATATGCAGAAAATACATAAAGTACAATACCAAAAATCCCGTTCATTGACGCATAACAATCAGCAATGATAGTGGAGAAGGAAAATCCTCCGTGGCCAAGAATGCCTGGCATATAAGGCCCAAAAAAACTAAATAGCAGGGCACATAAGGAGATAATGGGAAGGATGAAACTCATGGCCCTTCGGCAGCTCTCTAACCCGACAATGATCGCCACAACTCCCCAGAAGACATCGCCGAAACTGGGCGATCCAGCACGCCAGGCCATCTCATCATAATTGAAGGCAAAATTGCCATAGGCTCCAATGGAAAGAACGATGAAGATGAAGTCTATAAGGCTTGGCCGATGCATAGGTGAGTTTTTCCCACCAGGATATTTGATAAAGACCATCACCGAGACGAAAAGGATAAAAAAGCCACGTATCATTTGCGGAGTAATTCCACCATATACAGCGCCGATAATTAAAAAAAGACTGTACGAGGCAGCGGTGATCTTAAAAAGAAAATTCCAGAATCCTTTAAGATCCCTTCTCCTCCGGCTTACTTCCATTTCCTCAAAAAATCTTCGAAAAGAATCCAATACAGGGTTGACCGTCTTACCCATTTGTATCCTATCCTCCCTTTTTCAGTATATACTTTATAATCTCTGTAGGTGGATAGAAAATCCTATCCACCTACATTTCTAAATCTACTTTAAAACTGGCTCAGGGATATGAACACCCACTTCTTTCCAGAACTTAGCTGCTCCTGGATGAATTGGACCAATATTACCCTCAAAAGGATCCTTCCTGTTTAGATTGTGTCCCTTAAACACCATCGTGACCGCCTTAATTGCCTCATCTGAGTAGGCCAGCTTCGTGAATTCGTAGACAAGATCTTCGGGCAAATCCTTATGAGCAATAAAGAACCCGGCAGACCCAAAGAAGGTCACATCCCTGTCTTCTCCCTTGTAAGTCCCGCCTTTAATCAAGACCTTCTGGTAATAAGGATATTTCTTCAGGAAACCGCTTCTTTCCATCTCCGGACCACAGTCCACGAGAGCAATCTTCTTATGGACGGCAACTTCCTCCACAGCGGCAGCAGGCGCGGCGCCCAACCTGTTGAATGCGTGGATCTTCCCATCCAGCAACATGGTCGGGTAATCTGCATGGGGGAGCATTCTTGCATCGAGGTCCTTCTTCAATCCGATGTGTTCCAGAAATAGGTTCATCCCCACTGCTGCACCCGATCCAGGGGCTCCGATGGCAAAGGTCCTTCCCTTCAGATCCAATATGGTCATCACATTATAATGAGCCAATGACGCCACATGATTGGCCATCACCTCGGTACTGACTCCGATCACCCTCCAATTTCTCATCGACTTATCAAATGGTTTCTCCCCGTGCCATGCCTGGTACATCGTCTCGGGCATGGTCATTCCTAAATGGGCCGTTCCCGGTTCTATCCGCCGGACATTCTCCACACCGCCCCCAGAGGTACTCGGTGTAATCTTAATGTTTTTAGAATGATCATTGACAAACTTGGCCACAGCAGCTCCAATTATATAAAATGATCCTGTCACACCGCCTAATGGCATCACCAGTTCTCTCTGGGCCAATGCTCCAGAACTGGAAAAAATAAAAGTGAAAATAAAGACGACCCCAACCAATATTGTCTTTTTGAAATTACCTTGTGCCTTCATAGTACCCTCCTTTCATTAAGTTTGAAGCATTCAAATTTTGGCCTCCCTCAATCACTATTTTTTTTCACCTCCTTTCCTGAAATAATAGTCTCTCTATTCTTCTCTAAATCTTCATTCACAAAAGCAACAAAGCAAGATGAAAGAAAATCAAAAAGTTAGCTAATTCAAGAATTCAAAATATAAAATTTTCGATTAACTATTGAGCCAATCCATTCCATACAAGACATCTTAGACCTCTACAATCATAGCATCAGCTTGACCAATCGCCCCACAGATAGCAATCACCCCAACACCTCCACCCTGCCGTCTCAGTTCATAAAGCATATTCATTAACAATCTGGCACCAGTAGCTCCAATGGGATGGCCAATTGCAATTGCCCCTCCATTCACATTCAACTTCTCCCTGATTCTTTCGGCTTTCTTTCGATCAAACACAGCAAGCGCTAAACTGCTTACGAGAGGCATTGCGGCAAACGCTTCATTAATTTCGATTAATTTCATATCTTCCAATACCAGATCCGATTGGCTCAAAACCTTCTTAATGGCCACAGCGGGCAAGAGAGGGGATTCCCGAGGTTCTCCACAAATAGGGGTATAGGCGATAATCTTTCCTAAAGGTATGATACCTCTTTTTTGGGCCTCTTCTTTTTTCATCAAAACGGTTGCTGTAGCACCATCCGATATGCCAGAGGCATTCCCTGCAGTTACCGTGGGGCTTCCATATACGGGTTTCAATTCAGAAAGTTTTTTGATCGTTGTATCTGGTCGAGGATGCTCATCGTGGGTTAAGAATAATTTCTCCCCCTTCGATGAAGGAATCTCTACTGGGATCAATTCCTCTTCAAATTTACCTTTGCTTTGTGCTTCTGCCCATCGTTGATGACTTCGAAGTGCCCATTCATCTTGCTCTCTTCGATCGACACCTTTTTCAACTGCAACTTCTCCTGCATATATAGCCATGGGCATATCCAAATAAGCATTGCGGATCACCAATTCATCTCTTATCGTGATATCTCCTAACCTCGCCCCCCATCTCATCTGAGGAATCAGATAGGGTGTACGGCTCATATTTTCCATTCCACCGGCAATAATAATAGACGCTTGGTCCCTTAAAATAAATTGCATCCCTATTCCCACCGCAGTTAATGCGGAGCAACAAGCCCGATCCACGGAGAAAGCATTAGTATCGACAGGTAGTTTGGCTGCAAGAGCAGCTTGTCTTGCGGGGGACAAGCCAACCCCTGGTAAACAGAGACCCATAATGACGCCATCTATTTCTTTGTCGTCGATATATAGGTTCTCCATCACTGCTCGAATAACTAATCCACCCAATTCGATTGACGGAATATCCCGCAAGGACCCTCCGAAGCGGCCAAAAGGGGACCTTTTACCATTTACTATTACAATCTCATCCAATTTAGCACTTTTCATGTTCAAAATACTCAATTCTTCTCAACAAGGTTTTTAACAAAATCTACAATCTCTGAAGTTGGCGTTTCGGGTAGAAAGATTTCCTTTAAACCCATTTGCTTCAATATTGGTATATCTTCTGTTGGAATGATACCACCCGCAATGAAATGGATATCCTTTGCTTTATAATGGTTCAGCAAACGGATGATTTCCGGGAAAAAGGTCATATGGGATCCAGAAAGGATGCTGATGCCGACCAGATCAACCCCTTCTTCTATCGCTGTCCTGACGATCATTTCTGGCGTTTGACGGAGACCGGTATAGATTACTTCCATGCCAGCATCAGCCAAGGCCTTCGCAACTACCCTGGCTCCTACCTCATGACCATCCAATCCTACCTTACCTATTAATACTCTGATTTTCCTCTTCATCTATCTTTGTTACTATCCCGTTGGTGAAAAATACTCCCTCGCCAGATACTCTCCAAATACAGCCCTGAGCACATCGCAGATCTCACCTACGGTGGCGTATGCCCGAACTGCCTCCAGAACAGGCTGAACAAGGTTTCCATCCCCCTCTGCCACTTCCCGAACATATTCTAAGGTTTCTCTAACCGTTTTCTTATTTCTCTCCTTCTTAACTTGATTTAACCGCTCAATCTGCTTCTGTTCTATGGCTGGATCGATTCGAAAGGCTCCAAAAGGAATCTCTGAATCGGTTCTGTACTTATTGACCCCAATCGCCACTCTTTTCCCAGTGTCAAATTCTCTCTGCCTTCTGTTCGCTCCATCTGTGATGGCTGAGAGGTAATAACCTTTTTCAATTGCCGCAATAGCACCACCCATAGCTTCAACTTTTAAAAATTCTTCATAGATCTGTTTTTCAATTTGTGCTGTCAGGCTCTCAATAAAATAAGATCCACCAAGAGGATCAACCGTATGGGTGATACCCAATTCATGGGCCAGAATCTGGTGGGTTCTCACAGAAATCTTTGCAGCCTCCTCTGTTGGAGTTCCTAAAACTTCATCATAAGATGCATTATAAAGAAACCGGACACCCCCTAATACATAGGCTAATGCAGCCAGAGTGATTCGCACTACATTATTAATGGGTTCGAGCAGTGTCTCCCCTCCGTGAGCATATGCAGTAATCTTCAAGGCCGTCGAGCGGAGGTCCTGGGCTTTCATCCTTTCTCTCATGATCTTAGCCCAAACCTTACGAGCAGCTCTAAAATTACAAATCGCAACAAAAAAATCTGACCTTTCATCCAAGAACATGGTAAAAAGGGGAGCAATCTCATCTATTTTGTAGCCCCTGTCTAAAAGATGATTGATATAGCAAACCCCATTGGCTAAGGCAAAAGCTGTCGCCTTCGTCGATCCTGCTCCTGCAGCATTAATGTGATTGGCACAAAGGGTACAAGGATACCAGTGGCGGGCGTGCCTTGCACAATATCCAATCACATCCGCCGCCACTCTTATCGATGGCCGAACAGGAAAGATGTAAGTTCCTCTGGCAACATATTCTTTAAGGATATCATTTTGTAGATCAACCACGAAATCCGAGGGTTTCAATCCCTGTTTTTCTCCAAGGGCAATAAAAAGAGATAAAGCAACCGGAGCAAATGAATTTCCTAACATGCTGATACGCTTCAACTTATTTAAGGGAATATCATCAAACAAGATCTCCATATCTCTTAAAGTGTCGATAGCGACGCCAACTTTTCCAACTTCTCCTTTAGCTATGAGGTGATCCGAATCGTATCCCACCTGTGTCGGGAGATCTACAGCCATCACAATCTCATCGACTCCCCACTGAATCAATTTTTTGTACCGTTTGTTACAACTCTCTGGCTCCCCAAAGCCTGAATAGGCCCTAATAATCCAGGGTTCACTGCGGTACATCGTCGGGGTGATCCCCCGGGTAAAGGGGTATTGACCCGGAAAACTCAGATCTTTTTTATAATCAAAATCTATTTGGTAGAGATCTTGGGGTGTATAAACTCTCTCAATGTTTAAACCGATATCTGTGAGAAACTCCTCTTTTCTTTCCGGTTTATCCTCTAAGGCTGGTTTTAGACACTTCTCTTCCCAATCTTTCTTTATCTCTTCAAGTTCCTTTAAATCCTTTTCATCCCACATCGTCAATCCATTAATGAATTCTTCTATCGAACCCCTTCCAGTAAGGTTCCCTCAGTACTGTCTTTGGTACTTTACCATAAGGATTACGTGGAAGTTCTTTCACAAAATCAACGGTTTTCGGCTTTTTAAAACTGGCCATGTGATCTCGGCAATAATCAATAATCTCTTGCTCTGTAACCTGAGCCCCTTCTTTCGGCACGACCACAGCTTTGACAGCTTCCCCCCACTTTTCATCTGGAACACCAATGACTGCAACCTCTTTTACCTTTGGATGGGTGACAATGATGTCTTCAATTTCCTTAGGATAAATATTAAAGGCCCCACTAATGATTACGTCCCTCCTTCGATCTACCAGAAAAATATATCCTTCAGAATCGAAGTATCCTAAGTCCCCAGTGCAAACCCACCCATCCCTCAATACCTCGGCCGTGGCCTCGGGAAGGTTCCAATATCCCTTCATGGTGTGATATCCTCTCACAATCACTTCCCCTACCTCCCCCGTCTCCACATCTTTCCCATTCTCATCAACAATTCTTACCTCTACATTTAAACATGGTTTCCCAGCAGAACTTAACCTTTTAACCACATCCTCTGGCCCTTCGATAATATGATCTCGCTTTGATAAGGTTGAGATACACATCGGGGCTTCAGCTTGTCCATAGAGTTGAACGAGTTTTTTCCCAAAAAATTGGATCGCTTCAATCAACCTTGGAACTGCAATGGGTGAACCACCATAGATGATCGAATGGAGGCTACTTAAATCATACCGAGTCTTCTCAGGTGATTCCATCAGTTGATAAAGCATCGAAGGGACCAATTTCAGTACCGTGACCTTCTCCCGATCAATGGTCTCAAATACAATGGAAGGTTTGAACTCCGGTATGAGGACGTTCGTTGCCCCTTTGACAAAAAACGGGAGCACAAAGAAGCCTGCCCCGTGACTTAAAGGTTGGGTATTTAAAATAACATCTTCTTCAGTAATAGGGCCATAGTCCAGGATGAGGTTGATGACAACGTTTGCCCAAGATTTCTGGGTCAACATCGCCCCTTTTGGTTTCCCGGTAGTTCCTGAAGTATAAAATAAAGTATGCAAGTCCTCTTCATAAATCTCACCCAAAGGCTCGTCCGGAGGAATGCTCCTGATCAAATTTTCATAATCCAAGGCATCCAAGACATTTTGCTTTAAGAATCCTTGAGAAACACATATAAATTCCTTGACCGTTTTCAGATTTGGTTTAATCGCTTGAACAATTTCAGTAAATTCTTCACCAAAAATAAGAGTATTTGACCCCGAATCATTTAACATATATTCATGATCACGAGTTGTTAATCGTATATTGAGCGGAACTCTAACAATACCTGTTTTGGATAAAGCAAAATCGGTTTCAATAAATTTACAACAGTTTCTCATTAATATGCCAATGCGATCACCTTTCCTTATCCCGAGCCCCAAAAGGCCATTAGCAAGGCGATTGGTCCTTGTATTCAAATCACGAAATGTTCTTCGCACATTTTTGTAAATAACTGCGACGTTATCAGGGTACTCGGTTACTGCCCTGTTGATTAAATATTTAACGTTCACTTGACCCCCGCGTTTGATTAGCTTCTTTAAGTTTTTTTGAAATATGGAATTCCCTCTTTTTCATCTCTATTAGAACATCCATCATTCCTATTGTAAGAGAAACAATTGCCAGGGCCTAATACACTTTTGAGCAATAACCTCTGATATTATTTAGTGAATATTGTGTGGGAAACTTTCTCACAACCCCCTCAAATTTTTTTCTTAACACTTTATAGGACATCTTTTTAAAATTTGGAAAACTCCAAAAATCTCCATGGCTATTGCAAAACTCATAAACAACGAAAGATATTATGCTAAACTTGTCTCAACATCCCGTATAACTTTAATGATACCAGATCCTTTGTGATCCTTATCACCTCTCCTCATGGTTTAGGATAAATCCTTTGGGCCAAAATTCTGAACCGCCGCGTATACCATCTCCGGACCCACGAGCTCCAGGGCGAGTTGGTCTCTCTCTTGAAAACCTCGCTTTCAAGGACTTTGTCATCACTGAGATCGTAAATGGTGACATATTGTGGACTTGGAGATGTCTTGCCCGACTCTGGCGGTAACAGACTCCCAACATTTCTGAACCTACGAGCAGTGACAAAACCCGGAACACGATTGATCATCGCCGGTATGTGCTCCGTATTGTACCAGGCATTGAACTCCTCTTCTCTGTTCGGAGGCACGTCGTGCCCTATGGTAAAAAGAAACTGTGTGTTAGGCATCTCATATTCTTCTTGCTCAGGATAGATCTGTTCGTAAACACCCCGTGTGAAGTCGGGGAGTTTTAGGGTGATCGCCTCAAAGCTCTCCGGAGGTAACGAAGCCTCCCATTCCCTTAACTTCGTATAGGCGTCGTTTGTCAGGGCCTTGACGCCGTCCAGCTCGTAGAAGGTTAAGTATTTACATTCGCCCCAGATGGCAAGAAAGCGCCGCACCGAAAGGAAACCCGGCTTGCTCAAGCGGTTAGGAATGTGTGTCGTATCATACCAACGATTCCATTCCCTTTCAATCTCCCCTGGTACATCACCTATCCGGACCATTAACAAGACATGTTTTTCGCCTATCATCTCTCTCCTCCTCGGGGATAAGCGATGGTTTCTTGCGGAGTCTTCACTTCTTCCCTCACAAATCCGACGAAACCTGAAGCGAAAAAAGAGAACAATGCCAAAGCTATCCACGCAGGGGTATAGGTCCCGAAAAGATCGACCAAAAATCCGAATAAGGGAGCCATGACAACAACCCCGAAGAAACAGAAGGACTGAGTGAATCCGGAGGCGGTCCCCGCCACTTCCTTTCCCGCAACCTCTGCGATGAAGGAGAGCCCCACTCCCTGGTGACCTACGGCAGTAAAACCGATGAGGGCGACAATCAAAATGACCAACCAGATGGGGGTGGCAGGGGTGAGGATACCGAGGATAAAGAGGCCTATTCCGGAGATCAGGGCAATATAAATATACACCTCTTTTCTTCGTCCCCCGAATGCCCGGTCACTCACTAATCCCCACGTGATGCGCCCCAAAGCACCACTGACATGTGCAAGGCCGAAGAAGAGACTGGCCGTTATTACTGGAAGTTGAAGGATCCTCTGCAAATAGAGGATCAAATAGGCGAGAAAGGCATTCTGAGCCCCGACCCGAAAAAATCCGTCGAAACCAAGTAGAAGAACATTTCGATCGGAGACGACCTTTTTGATTTGCTGTTTCCATTCGCGAAGAGCCATTTGATGATGAGGGGACGGTTCGACTTCCCGGTAAAAGACCAGCATCAATAGGCCTCCGACTAATACCAATAAACCCGCCAGGGAAAAACCGTAACGCCAGTTGAAATTGAGGGCAATGGGAGGGATGATTAAGGAGGCAAGAAGCCCTCCGCCATTGATCCCCGTCTGCTTGATCCCCATGGCCGTCGCCCGCAGCCGTTCATGGAACCAATACATCGTGGCCTTGTTGGTGGAGGGTGTGACGATGCTGTAGCAGATGCCTGCAAGGACGAGGAAGGAAATAATCCCCCATAAAGAGGACATCCGGCTGGCGATAACCGTGAACATTCCCGTCAGGAAAGTCCCAAGGACGACCATCCTCCGAATGCCCAGGGAGTCCGCTGCCCATCCCCCAAGGGTAGCGGTGAGGGCAATTCCAAAAAAATACGAAGAGGTGAACAGGCCTACCTGGGTATAACTCAACCCCATTTCTTTTTTGATGAAAGGCAACAGTGGGGGAATGCTGAACTGCCCCACGGAGGTAAAGACATGGAGGGAAAAGAGTGTCCCTAAGATGACCCAACGATATCGATTATTCTGCGGCGAGTTCATGACACCCTTTTCTAAAGAAGAACTGCCTTGATTCAATTTACCCTACCGTCAAGAACGGTCTGAAACCTGACGCTCCGACGGCTAGATGCTTAGGACATCTCGATTGTGAGTGCATCCATTCGATCAAGACGATCAAATTCGAAAATCAACTCTGCGATTCGTTTGCCCCTTCCTCGGTCTAAAAACGACGTATTCTGATTGAACTTTTCAAGGAGTTCTTCTCTTTGAATGGGATGGAGGGCATCTCCCCTGACCTGCTTGATCTCGTATTCGTAATGATCCTCATTTTTCAGTCTCACGGAAACATAACCCGGCATATCCTTAACCAGGAAAGATGGCTCCACTTCGTAGCGGAGCGTGCCCATCAAACTCCGGATCTCTTCATCCTCGAGATAGCGCTCCGAAAACTCTTCGACCCCTGCCTTCCCTTTTGCCAGCATCAAGGAAACAGCAAATGGTAAACTAAACCGGGCATCATAAGCGGTCTTCGGTGAAATCTTTTTCTCCCAGGGTTCGCAGATAATATTCACCGCCCCTTGAGCTACCTTGCAATCGATTTTCGCAATATCATTCGGATGAAGACGGTATTCCTTTCTCATACAGGAGACGCAATCCAAGTAAGACTGCAGGTAATGGCAGCAGGGATAAAGTTTAGGCCTCACATTCAAGATCTCCCAATCTGTTCCGAGACTTTTAAAGATAACATTCAAATCAATAGATTCAGATCTTAAAAAAGAATTATAAAGTCCCAGCTTCCCCTCAAAGACGGTCCTGGGGCCTGTGTAACCAGTGTTGGCCAACTCAGCAGCCACGATTCCACAGAGCCCTGCCCAGCCCGCATGTAATCTTTTTGCCCAAGAACTAGAAGGAATGCATTCAAGGAGGCCGGATGTAAAACTTCCAGAAATCCCGAGTGCTTCCACCATCTTTTCTCTACCCATTCCCATCAGTTTGGCTGTAACTAAGGCAGAAGCAAAAGTTCCACAGATGGACGTAGTATGAAAACCCCTTAGATGAAACTTATTGAGGGCTGGCATCCCGATCCGTATCATCACTTCCAGTCCACTCACCAGTGCCGTCAAGATCTCTCTACCCGAAGCGCCCGTTTTTTCTCCAACAGAGAGAGCCACCGGTACCAGACAGGCGCTTGGATGAACCACAGACTCTGTATGCGTGTCATCATAATCCTGGCCATGGCCGAGCACTCCATTGGCAAAGGCCGCATTCTGAGCAGGCACCTTTGCTTCCGATCCAATGAGCGAGCTTTCTGGAACGCCTCCCCAACCAGCGATCAGACCAAGAGCGGCCTTGCCGAAATCCATCTTTGATGAAGCGATGCAAATGCCTAAGGTATCCAGAATGAGATCCTTCGTCTTTTTAATCACTTTTTCCGGGATTGTTTCAAAGGTAAGTTCGTCGGTGAACCCGGATAGTTTCTCGGCAATGGTTTCTTCCATTCTCAATCTTTACTTCTCCTGTTCTTAGCTACCTGGCTAAAATAACCGGTAATGTCCTTTATCGAGCTTGTAACTCCGAAAACCTCTTGAACGCCCATTGTTTTGAGCTCGGGAACGTCTTCATCCGGTATAAATCCTCCAACAACGAAGCAAATGTCCTGGGCCTTTTTTTCACAAAGTAAATCTCCAATCCGCCGACACAAACTCAGATGGGCTCCTGAAAGAATGCTAACCCCTAATATATCGACATCTTCCTGGATTGCTGCTCCTACGATTTGTTCGGGAGAATTATGCCTTCCCGAGTAGATCACCTCCATTCCTGCGTCTCTGAGAGCCATAGCAAGAACAAGTACGCCACGATCATGACCGCAAAGACCAGGCTTACCGAGGAGCACTCGGATTTTTCTTTCTTTTTTCTCCATATCAAGTCCCTTGTCTCTTCCTACAGTACAGGAGGTTCCTGATATTCCCCAAATATCTCGCGTAAGGCTCCACAAATCTCTCCCATCGTTGCATAGGCTTTAACCGCCTCAATAATGGAAGGCACCAAATTATTCTCGCTACTGGAAGGTCGTCTGGCGACCTCCCTTAAGTGACTTAGCGTCTTCTCAACTAAAGAGTTGTCCCTATTCTTTTTTAGCTCTTTTAATTCATCAATTTGCCGGATTTCTTCCTGAGGCCCCAATTGGTAGGGTCTAAGAGAAAATTCCTCCTCAATGCGGAATTTATTGACTCCTACCTTTATTTTTCTCCCGGATTCAAGGTCCTTATAAGACTGGTAAGCATCTTCAGCAATCATGCGTTTGAAATAGCCCGACTCAATTAGCTTGACCACCCCTCCCTTTTTCTCGATTCGATCCAATTCATTCAGGACCTGATTCTCAAACTCATTCGTCAGTGTTTCCACGTAATAAGAACCCCCCAGAGGATCGACAACATCAGGAACCCCAGTCTCATAAGCCACCACATGTTGTGTTCCAATTGCAATCAACTGTGCCTTCTCTGAAGGAATCCCGAAGACTTCATCCAGGGTTTTAAGACCAATTAGCTGTATTCCTCCTAAGGCACCCGCCAGACATGCCACAGTGTTCCGGACTATGTTGAGCTCCGGCCTTTCTTTAGTCATTAATGAACCCCCGGCATGGGCCAAAATCTTTAACTTCATCGAATCGGGATCCTTAGCGCCGTATCGCTCCTTTAATGTTCTCGCCCAAATCTTTCTCATGGCACGAAATTTGGCCACTTCCTCAAAAAAGTCATAATGATTGGTTTTCATCAGAAAAAAGAAGCCTTTGGCAAACAGATCAATAGATAACTCTCTCTTTAAAGCCTCATCAATGTATGTAAAAGCATTGCCTAGTGAAAAAGCGACTTCATGAATTCGGTTGGCTCCAGCCTCAGAAAAATGGCCACCGCAAACACAAATCGGCCAATAGGCCGGAAGGTTTTTTGCACAATACTCAATCACATCGATTACAAGCCTTATGGAAGGCCCTACGGGAAAGATATAATTTCCTCTGGCCGTAAACTCTTTCAGAATGTCATTCTGAAGGGATCCGCGAAGCTTTTTAAGATCAGCTCCCTGCTTTTCAGCCGAAATCACATGCATAGCCAGAACGACCGCCGCTTGTGCATTGGCCACAGTCCCTATATAGATATCGCCCACGTTGATCCCGTCAAAGATAATCTCCCAATCCCTCAAAGAATTAAGGGGAGTGCCTGCTCTCCCAACCTCCCCAAGGGCCATGGGATGATCAGGATCGTAGCCATTCTGGGTAGGGAGATCTAACGCAAGGTAAGGAGCATTGCCATGTTCGATCATCTTTTTGAAGAGTTGGTTGGTCTCTTTTGGACTTCCAAACCCCGCATACTGACTGGGTGTCCAGAGATTCTTCCGATAACCGGATGAATCGATCCCTCTCGTGTAAGGAAACTCGCCTGGGAATCCAATATCTCTAAAAAAATCGACCTGGTTTTCCGACGGGGTATAGAGAAGACTTAAAGGGATCCCATCTTCGCAGGAGACTTCTTTCGACTCTGCATCGTCGATTTCTTTTCTATTCCGTTCCCTCCACTCCTCCTCAGCTTTTTTTAATCTTTGAATAAAATCTTCTCGGTACATATACTCCCCCTTTTTAACCATAGAGGGCCTTCATGGAGCTCTCCAAGTGTCCCTTCATGAGAGACCCGGCCAACAACTCATCTCTTTTCTTAATAGCCTTAATAATCTTCTCATGCTGTTGAAATGACATCATTGGCCTTTTTGGCATCAACCATAAGCTTTGACTTGGAAAACGAATCCAGAGCGCAGAAATCAATCTTGTAAGCCAGGGGTAAACCTTAGCCCCGCAAAGAATCATATGTAATTTATAATTTACCACCCTCAACCCCTTTACATCGATTCTCCCCTTGCACATCCTTTCGATCTCGTTGTTGAGTCTCTCTGCTTCATGAATGTCTTCCTCTTTCAAGTTTTTTGTAGAAATCTGGACGGCTGTGCCTTGAAGAAGAGATTGGATGAAGTAGAGCTCTTTGGCATCTTGGATGTCCATCTCAGTGACCTTGGTTCCAACGTGAGGGTTTCGGGTAAGTAATCCCTCGGCCTCAAGTTGGTGGAAGGCCTCGCGAACCGGGGATGAACTGACCTTCAGTAAATCTTTGACCTGTTGTTCTGTAACCTTCGTTCCAGGTAAGAGATCCCCAACTAAGATCGCCGTTCGAATGGCTTCGACGACGTAATCCGTTTTCGTCCCAAAATATAGATTTTCTGGTAAAGAAAGTTTAAGCATCTTTGCTCCTTTATGCTCACCCCTCCCCTAACCCCTTAGCAGTCCCCCTCGTCTTTAGAATCTCGTGGGCGATCCGGTTTAAACAGATCTGCGTCGTCCCACCGCCCATGGACCATCCTCGAACATCCCGATAGTAACGCTCCACCTCATACTCCGCCATGTATCCGTATCCACCGTGGAGCTGGATGGCTTTATCCGCTACCCAGATCGACATCTCATTGGCAAATTTCTTTGCCATGGCAGCCTCCTTGGCAATCACCTTTCCCGCATCTGCCTTGAAGGCGGCATCGTAGACCAGAAGGCGGGAGGCTTGGATCTGAATCGCCATTTCAGCGAGGGTCCACCGAATCCCCTGAAAGTCGGCAATCGGCCTTCCGAACTGAACTCTTTCCTGGCAGTATTTGACGGTTCGTTCATAGGCCCCTTGAGCCATTCCGATACAGAGCGAGGAGTTTCCGCACCGCTCTGAATTGAATTCAATCATCATCTCCTTGAATCCCCTCCCCGCAGGTACCAGGAGGTTTTCGGCAGGAACCTTCACGTCTTCAAAGATTACGTCATTCATGCTGGAGCAGTGGCGCCCCATCTTCTCTTCATCCTTGCCCACCGAAACTCCAGGGGAATCCCTGTCTACGATAAAGACGCTGATCCCTTTTGATCCTTTCTCCTTCTCGGTCTTTGCCAGGACAATGAAGAGGCTTGCCATGGCAGCATTGGAAATGAAGTTCTTTCTCCCATTGAGGAGATAGTATCCATTTTTCAACTCAGCAAAGGAGGTCATGTTGGCCGAATCTGACCCGGCATTGGGCTCGGTTTGGCAATAACCGCCGATCTTCTCCCCCGATGCCATTCCTGGGAGGTAACGGCTCTTCTGTTCCTCATTTCCATGTTGAGCAATGGCCCGACAGCAGGCTGAAATATGGGTCAGAGGGATGGAGACACCCGCCCGTCCCATCTCCTCACCGAGAATCACCACATCAACTAGGGATCCCCCCATGCCGCCATATTTTTCCGGAACCATCAGGCCCATGAATCCCATTTCGGAGATTTTTTTGTAGTACTCGGCAGGGTACTTCCCCTGTTTCTCCCATTCCTTGACGAAGGACATCATCTGGGTTTCAGCAAACCGCCTCACCGTATCTCTGAACATCTTCCTCTCTTCACTCAAAAGCGATTCAATCATCGGAAAACCTCCTTCTTAACCCCACCCTTCTTCAAAAAGAGGCAATCGACAGCCTTCAGTCCCCCTCCCTCCGGATAGACAACCAGGGGATTGATATCAATCTCCGAAAAGACCCCTTTGAGGTCGACGGCCATTTGAGAAACAGCCATCAGGGCCCTTACAATCGCCTCTTGATCCGATTTTTTTTCTCCCCTGACCCCTTCCAGGATCTTATTCCCTTTGATCTCTCTCACCATCTCCCAGGCATCCCTCTCTTTCAGCGGAGCATGGCGCAGAGAAAAATCTTTTAAAACCTCAACAAAGATTCCTCCCAAACCGAACATGACCATGGGACCGAATTGAGGGTCTTGAATGGCTCCAATAATCACTTCCTTTCCAGGAGGGACCATTTCTTGAACCAGCATTCCCCGAATGTCCGCATCAGGCTTGTAGTGATTCAGGTTTTCCATGATTTCTTCATACGCCCTACCCAGTTCTTTCTCATTCTTGATATTTAGCCTGACCCCCCCTAATTCTGTCTTGTGCTGGATCTGTGGTGAAATAATCTTAAGAGCAACAGGGTACCCGATTCTGGACACTATTACTTTAATCTCATCAAGATTCCTTCCTAATCCTTCCAATGGAATGGGGATCCCGTAATAGGAGAGAATCTCTTTCCCCTCATCCTCTGTTAAAATTTGAGAAGGGTTTGTTAAAAACTTATCAATTTTCTGACGATTATCTGTTGAGGTTGAAATGACCAAAACCTTTCCATCATCGTAGGTTTCCAAAAATCTTGAATAACGAACCAACGCATTCAGTGCTTTCACACCTCTATGGGGTGAGGTGAACAAAGGGACTCGACTTTCCTCAATCATCTTCATCCCGGGGTTTGATAGGCTCCCGGATGCCCACCAGGTCAATATCGGTTTATCTGTAGAATGCGCAGCCTGGATGATATGCGATGCCCTCTCTTTACTCCTATCTCCGGCAACCATTGCCAAAGCTACAATAATGTTGTCTAAGTTCTCATCCTGGATGAATGTCTCAATCGATTTAGGGAAAAGTGAGGGATCATTAACAACCTGTGCCGTAAGGTCCAAAGGGTTTTTTATGATACCAAACGAGGCTTTTGTCTCTGTCAATTTAGCCACGGTATTTGTTGAAAGCCCTGGTATGTCCATCCCCATTTCCACCAGCTTGTCGGTTAAAATAACCCCGCCGCCTCCTGTGGTCGTAATAATTCCGACTCGATTTCCCTTGGGAGGTTGGCACCTGGCCAATGTGGATGCCGTCAAATAAAGATCTTCAACTTCCTCAACCCGGATAATGCCCTTCTGCCGGAAAACGGCATCATAAACCATGTCTGACCCGGTCATGGAGCCGGTATGGGAGCTGGCAGCTTTGCCTCCAGACTCCGTTTTTCCGATCTTCAACACGACGATAGGTTTTCCCTTTTCAGCTGCGAGGTCAGCTACCCTTAAAAACTTTTCTGCGTCCCTTATCCCCTCGATAAGGGCCATAATGACGGTGGTATTAAGCTCATTCAAAAGATATTCAATAAAATCAGATGATTCTAAGACAGCCTCATTCCCTGTAGAGATAAAGTAACTGATTCCAATGGACCTGTCTTGAATGCGGTTCAAGATCGCTCCGCCCAAAGCGCCGCTTTGAGAGATAAAGGCTATATTTCCAGGAATAAGTTTGGGGATATCTAAAAATTGAGAAAAGGACATGGCAGTCCTATTATGAAACCCGATGATTCCCACGCAGTTTGGGCCACAAACCAACATTCCATTTTCTTCGGCGACCTGCTTAATCTTTTCTTGCCTCACCTTCCCTTTTTCACCCAGTTCCGAAAACCCGGCCGAGTAAATGATGGCTGATTTAACTTTTGCTTTTCCTCCCTCTTCCAATACAGAAATAGCAAAATCTTCGGGCACGGCTATCAGGGCAACATCAATTTCAAAAGGAATTGATGAAATATTCGAATAGCATTTGATCCCCTCAATTTCCTGATATTTTGGATTCACGGGCAGGATCACCCCGTTATACCCATGATTTTTTAAATACTTGAGGATTCTTCCCCCAATCCTGGAAGGATCTTTAGAAACTCCAATGATGGCGATAGACTCCGGATTTAATAATGGGTGAAGGTTCGAATTCATTATTTTTTACTTTTATTCAAGGCTTTATTGGTTAGGAGGTTCATAATTTCGGATACATCTTTGACTTCTTCCATTTCCAATATCAGGTTTATAGATTTTTCCGTTTGATCACGCTTCAATACCCCATCCGCAGCATCTCTGTATCTGTTTAATAATTCATCAATAGTAGGTTCCCCCGGGGTGTCAACTTCCTTCGATAATATTCTCCCGTTCTTCAATTTAAGGGTCACTGGCGTGCGTGCATCAACACGTCCCGTTGGCCATTCGGGATGGACAATAACCTCGATCTTCTTACGGGCTTCTTGATATTTATGATCTATGACGCTCTCGTCAGTAAAAGAATCCAGCCATACTTTACCTTTTAATATGGCCGCTCCCAGGATATGAGGATAGCTAAATTTTGCCTCCTCTCCCGTTTCTGGATCTGGAAATTTCATAAGATAGGAATCATAAAGGTTCAGGTCCACAGTCACCTTATCGATATCATGATAAGATGTATGGTGTTCAGCCATGAGGTCAAAAAGCGCATCCAAAGCTCGATGAGAGCGATAACAACATGGGTACTTTTTAATCGATATTCCTGGATCAAATATCTGAAATGTTTTGCCGATATCCTTGGTCATCCTCTTTAGATCATATCCACCTTCTTCAATCAAGGCATCGCAAAAGCCTTGTGGGGTTTCGATGATTTCAGGATGTGAAGTAACTCCTTTCATAGCCAATTCGGCCGCTTCTATTCCATCGCGCCCTGCGACAGCCAACTCCAATACATGGGCCATTGTCCCCACATTAGCAATCAACCCTCCTGCTTGAAATGCAACAATTCCAAGTGCCATTCTTGCTTGATGCAAATCTAATTTCATAAGTTTGCTGGCCGCCGCTGCTGCTCCTAAATGGTTGAATATACTTATCCTCCCTTTTTTGCTGACCCCCGCTAAGGATGAACCACCCACTCTCCCCTGAATCTCAAATCCAAGAATAAGCCCCTCAAGAACTTCCTTCCCTGAAAGGGCCATTTTTTCTCCTATAGCCAGCGACACGGCAATGACGGCCAAAGGGTTGGGAGAAGTGCGCTGGCTTACCGATTCCAATTCAGTTGCATGGTTAAAAACCCCATTAAGATATGAGGCATAAGCAGCCGTTGTTCTAAGATTTTTACCAATCACACCCGCTTCGGGCTTAGTGCCTTTTTCTTTGACATGCTCTGTCAATATGTCTCCCACTCGGGTCTGTGAGCCACCTAAGGCTCCCCCTATAAAATCAATAATAAGTTCCATGCTTCTATTAACAACTTCTGTTGGAAATTCTTCAAATTGAGTTTCCAATAAGAAATCAACCAACTCTTTTGTCACACCCATATATTCCCTTATATCTTGTTCATTTATGAGTAAAATTATTACTAAACAGGTCTCCTTTTTTCTACACTACTAAATTATTATTAAAACAAATTAATTCTATTTTGCCACGCACAATAAATAAATCTTTTATTCATTATGCATAATCCATAATATATGTCAAGAAAATAGTAAAATTGTAGGATCAATATGGATCATGGGTGAAGGGATTAGATATCGCGGCAGGATATTTGGTGCAAGAGAGATCGATCAGATCAAAGAAGTCATAGCCAGCCATTTTTATTTCTTTTTTTCATCTTCAACCCCCTACCTAAATATCTTTATCTTCATGCGACAGACCCTCATGATTCCCCTGCTGATTGTCACCGGGCACCGCTCAAAATAGGTGTTAATGGCAAAGGATGATGTCAGAATCAGCAGGTTGCTTAAAATGCCATTCCAATGTCACTCTCGCGAAAGCGGGAGTCCAGAAAGTTTTCAAAAGACTGGATTCCTGCTTCTGCAGGAATGACATCCTGTTGCTCAAAGGGACTTTTTGGGCAATCTGTTAGATCTTATCATTTCTCTTCATTCACCTTTTTGGGATTCCCGTTTACACGGGGATGACAGAACGGAAGCTAAAATGAAACAAAAAGAGGTGAAACCCATAAATGGACATCTCCCTTTATTGATGTTATTTTAGTTTTATAATTTCTCCCCGCCTCTTTTTAATATAAAGGGGGGGGAACTGAGTGTCAGAAAAAGGGGGATTGAGATGGGGCTGATTCAAAAGCAGTACGAGGAATTAAGAAAAAAAATTAAAAAGCCCGAGATGGAGAACCAGTGGCGGGCCTTCAAAGAGACACGGTCCCGCCAGAGACAAAACCTTCCCTTGATCGGTGAATTAGAAAAAATCAGGGAGGAGGTGAAACGGATCCGGTCCGAGTCAGTTGGAAACTGGAATCTCCTCCAGGAAGCAATCTCCCGTCTGGAGAAGAATCAGTTCAAAGTCATTCAGGCAAAGGATTCAAAGGAGGCCTGTGAGGTCCTCTTGAAGGAAATCGGTGAGGAGAGGCTCGTGGTCAAATCGAAGTCCAATATCTCCAAGGAAATTGGCCTCACCTCCTTTCTCATCCAACATGACATTGAAGTCATTGAGACGGATACCGGTGACCGGATCACCCAGATTGCCGGCCACCGGGCCTCTCACTACACCGGGCGAGCCTGCCATCTCTCCCGCTATGAAATTGTCGGGATCCTGTCGAAACATTTAAAGAGGGAGGTTCCTCCTGTGCCGGAGGAGGAAATGCAGGCAGTCAGGGAAGATATCGAATCCTATCTAAAGAAAGCAAACATCGGAATCACAGGTTCCAACGCCATCGCTGCAAAAGAAGGAGCCATCATCAGCTTCCTTCTTATTCACATTCTGGGGATCTCATGACGCATCCCCTTTCTTCTGGAATCAATACCCCAAAATAATTTAATTCTTTCCCCCTCTCCCTCGACGCCTGCCTGCCAGTAGGCAGGGGAGAGGGTCGGGGTGAGGGTGTCATATCACCAATTGGGTACCCCCTCCCCTCCCCCGCCTGCCAAAGAACTTTGCTCGGCGGGCAGGCGCCAAGGGAGGGGAAGTTATTAGGTTTGATCTTTCGAATGTCTATTTTTGAGGAATAATATCTTATTGACAACTGACAGGGGTTTGAGTAAGAATTCAGTGGGTCTGGCGGTGTAGCTCAGTCGGTCAGAGCATGCGGCTCATATCCGCAGTGTCCGGGGTTCAAATCCCTGCACCGCCACCAAAATT
>JASEIE010000029.1 GCA_030024065.1 Thermodesulfobacteriota bacterium | reverse complement strand
CGCTACGGAAGTATTTACCATGGTCCTTCAGCCACAGCTCAACCTCATCGGCCCCTGAAAAATCGAGTATCATTCGAGAGACTTCCCGTTGGAAATGAGGCCTCAGGACCCCTTGGCTTGCATACTGTAAGATTTGATGGGATAGTGCTTGAAATTCTTTGGCCAACTTATGAAAGGAAACATTTCTATTGAGATGTTTTGACCGATTCATCCCGATTGCCCTCTAAAGAGCAAATAATATTACCGTATCCATCCCGCAACTGGAGAGATGACTTATTCATTCAACAGACAAGATAATTTTATCTTAAATTTCAGACAAAAGAAAGGAGGAGGATGAGATTCATTGGAGGAGTTTCAAGGTAGAATTTCCAGACTAATGGAAGATGACAGGGCTGATGGATTTCTCCATCCCTGAAAGGCTCAAGGCCGAAAAAGATAGTATTCTACATTCTTTCGGAGCTTCACCGGCTTATTTCTGCTTCATGTCTTCAATAAGACAACCTGTTGCAAGAAATCGAGGCGGAAGGTCTCCCCCCTGATATGATGTCGATTACTCCACCTGTCGTATAAATTTATTGACTTATACCGGAATCGGCAGAGATACCTCTTATCAGGCGATCGAGAGTATCTTTTGCATCTCCCAGAAGCAAAATGGCATGGGTCTCCATATAAAGAGGATTCTCGACTCCTGAGTATCCAGGCTTTTCATCAAAATTGCAGACCACGACGCTTTTGGCTTCATGGGTCATTAGAATGGGCATTCCCGAGATTGGGGTTTCTTCCATACGGGTCGCTGCGGGGTTGACAACATCACATGCCCCGATGATAATGACCAGATCCGTCTCCTTGAATTCGTCATTGATTTCGTTCATTTCGTAGAGCTTATCGTACGGGACCTCGGCCTCAGCCAGTAAGACGTTCATATGTCCCGGCATCCTCCCAGCCACAGGGTGAATGGCAAACTTAACCTGTTTCCCAGACTGTTCAAGGAGATTAGCTAACTCCTTAACCTCAAACTGGGCCTGAGCGAGCGCCATACCGTATCCCGGAACGATAATCACCCGTTTTGCTTCCTTAGCGGTCTCGATGGCCACAGAAAATGGATCTTTCTCCAATGCTTCTTTGGAAAGAGATCCCTCGTTCACCATTGAAGTGGCTGGCTCAGGTCGCGTCCTGTCCTTTGAAATCATTTGATCTTGATTTGTCGGTTTTCCCTGAGATCCTGCAAGAATCCCAAGAAAATTTCGATTCATGGCCCTGCACATGACGAGGGTAAGAATCGATCCGGAAGCAGCAACCGTCGCACCACAGGCGACAAGGAGGCGATTCTCGATAATTACGCCACAAAAGGCGGCAGCCAAACCTGCCGTTGCATTAAGAAAAGAGATCAGAACCGGCATATCGGCACCGCCGATTCGAATAGAGAAAACAACGCCCAAGAGAGCGGAAAGTATTACCAATATGACGAGATAGTAAATCACCCCCTGTCCTTCAGAGTGAGCCGAGGCAGTGCCGGAGAAGATAATTATTAGAACCATGAGGACGGCGGTCCACCAATTATGATTTGGCAACAGCCATGGTGTTTGCCTCACCACATTGGAAAGCTTCCCACTGGCAATCATACTTCCACTGAAGGTCATTGCGCCGATGACCAGTCCCAGGAGCCCCGAAACCTTTCCGATGGATATTCCTGGAGTGACATACCTTGTCAATTCGACAAATGAAACCAGAAAAGCCGCAATACCTCCAGCCCCATGCTGGAAGGCCACCATTGCCGGAATTTGAATCATATTAACTCTCATGGCGATTCGCCAGCCCACCACGGAACCAGCCATCAAAGCAATAATCACAATGTGAGGTTCGAGAATCCTATGCTTCATGACAATCGCGATTCCAGCCAAGGCCAATGCCAAGGCCGCTGTGAGATTGCCTCTTCGCGCGCTCTTGGGTGCTTTGAACTGACCAATTCCCAGCAGAAAAATAAGGATGATCGCGAAGTCAATTAAGAGACTGAACCAGAAATTCATCGAATATTCTCCTTTCGTTACCACTCCCGGGAAACCAATCTTACGACCTTGAGCAGCTCAACATCGAAGGCATTCTTTCAATCTTTTTTGAATAGCTTAAGCATCCGGTCAGTGATGACGAAGCCCCCTACCACATTGAATACAGCCATCCCTATGGCTATTGCCCCCAATATTTTCTGAGGGGCATCAGATGTAACAGTAAACAGGAGAAGGGCCCCGAGGATGGTTACCGCCGAGATCGCATTTGTCATAGACATCAATGGAGTATGCAATAATGGCGGAACACGTGAGATTAGGAAGTACCCGATTAGGAATGAAACGACAAAAACGGATAGCAGAATCGTCAGTATAGTCATGGGTTCTTCATCCTCCGGTTGAATAGTATCTATCGGACTTGATTTTGCTGGACCTCAAAGGCTGATTTGTTAGGGTTCCGATGTGGTCCCATTCAGAGCTTTGAGAACGCCTTCATAAAGAATTTTACCTTGATATGTGACCAGGGAATTTTGAACGATTTCGTCCTCCAGGTCGAGATCGTTTAAGCCATTTTTAAATAGGTTTTTTACATAATGAAAAATATTATTGGCATAAAGCCAGGTGGCATGGACAGGAATTCTGCCAGGAATATTTTGCAGGCCACAGATCAAAACTCCGTGCTTAATGATCTCATTACCCGCTTCTGTAGATGTGCAGTTCCCTCCTTGATCAATCGATACATCCACAATGACAGAGCCAGGCTTCATCCTGACAAGCATTTCTTCTGTAACCAGAATAGGGGCGACTTCACCCGGCACTAAGGCGCTTAAGATGACTACGTCAGCCTCTTCCACTAAAGGGCTTAGGGCTGCCCTTTCTTTTTCCAACCAATCGCTGGGAAGAGCTTTAGCATAGCCCCATTTCCCAATAGACAATTGTTCAGGTGCCTCAAAACCTCCAATCTTTGCCCCTAAGCTCATGGCTCCCTTCCTCGCCTCTTCACGAATATCTACAGCCGTCGTGACGCCACCGAGTCTTTTGATGGTGGCTAAGGCCTGAAGGCCCACGACACCGATACCGACTACCAAAAAATTTGCCGGTTTTATTGATCCTATGGCAGTAGTGATCATAGGAACAAACTTTGGCAGATAGCTGGCGGCGATGAGGACGGATTTGTAACCGGTTACTGTACTCATGGAGGTGAGGGCATCCATGGTCTGGGCACGGGATATACGCGGAATGCCATCCATCGTGAATGAGATGATCCCTTTGTCTCTTAATTTTTGGATCATTTCATGATTCGAGGGAGCTGCCGGGTGCAGAAAGGTGATCAGAATGCTTTTCTCTTTCATTAATTCTATTTCATGCCTCCCGGACTTTTCATTGTACAGGGGCTGTTTCACTTTCAGGATGACATCTGCATTCTGATACAAGGATTCAGCGTCCGGCATGATCCTCGCGCCGGCTTTTTCATATTCCAGATCTTCACAGTGAATGCCCTCGCCAGCAGATGTTTCTACCAAAACGTTAAAGCCCATCTTGATGAATTTTTGGACTGTTTCAGGTATTGCTGCAATCCTTTTCTCCTCGGGCATAATTTCTTTTGGAATTCCAATATTCATCATGTACCTCCGTTCCTGTTTACCCCTTTAGAAATAATGCCCCGCCTGCGTGGTCGGAGCCACTTCGGCGCGGCGAAGGCCCGCTGGAATTTCTAACGGGGTTTACCTGGGGGTTGATTCTCCTCCATAGGTTTTACCTTCTCTGACGATCTCAATCTCCCGCTTCGCCTTAATGGAATTCAACGATTTCGTAACGGCTTCATGAAAAATGGGTGGTTCTGGTGACTTCAACATGTCCACCATCTTACGGACAATTAAAGTCGGATTAAGGTTGTGATCATGTTTACGATCTTGCGGTATCCGAGGAACCAAACATTCCAGGGTCTCCAAAGCGAGCATTCTCGCATTCAGGTAGATGTTTCGATCCGTCATGATCCTCGATACCTCCAAAAGGAATTCATTGGAAGGCTGACTTATTTCTTTTGCGTCCTCCAGGACTCTTTCAAGGAGCCTCCAATTTTGCCCATATCTTAATATCCTTGCCAGTCCAGTTTGGTGCTCATCCAGTTTTGTCGATTCTTTTAGACTGTCGAGAACTTCCAGAACCTTGTCCCATTCCATTAGATTTCCGAAGATATCCGAATTCAAAGTGAATCCCCCCTTTATTTTATGGATTTTCCCTTTAGAAAAATATGACCACATCGGTTGAACTTAACCTTAATTGTTTTATTCGTTGAAGGAGGCTCTATCAAATGTCCACATCGGGGGTAAACCATTCTATGGGTTAGAGCCTCGATCATCATTGCTAAAAATAAGATCAGCCGCTTTCTCCAATCTATTTGGATTGAATTCATAAATTTATCGTGAGTTTCAGAGGTTGAGGGGTGGACAAGAGGTTTCCTCATCAGAATTAATCACCCAAATGGGACACTTCAATTTAGAGATGACATCAGTGCATAATCCACAATATGCCTCATTCTTTCTCAACATTTTAAGAAATTCACCCTGAAGAATGACCAGATGATGAACCCCATCGTTTATCTCATTTATCTCATTAAAAACCGCCTCCCAAGGAGGAATGGTGATCACCTTGAAATCGTAAGGAATGTCCATTCTGGTAAAGTAACTTTTTACCCTCTCCAAACATTCTTTTTCCTCTTTCACCCAATGGGTTAGGGTATTGAAGCCTAAACGCCCCTTAAAAAGATCGGAGAGGTAGGAAACAAAGATGACCTTTACGGCCCGGCCGGCTGGTCTTTCTGAATGAGCTGACTGAATGAGCTGAAAGGCATCCAAAATTGATACCGAAGCCTCCCTTGTTGCACTGGCAATGATCAATATTTTAGAAATCATCATTACGTAGCCCCTTCAAGCCCGTCCTTTTCATCAGGGTAGGAAATGAGCTGGTTCCCGCAGTGATGGCAATAAAAACTTCTATCAACTATCATCAGAATCTCTTTGGTCTTAGAAAAAAGCATTCCTGCAGACTGGACACTCCAACTTTCTTCTCTTTCTTAATCAGAAAAATCCAAAAAGTTTTTTAAGAAACCGAAGCCACCGATTTGTTTTCTTCCAATTTGATGTTTTAAGTTTATGCATGGGGCACTCTTGATATGCAGAAATCGATAGACAGAACATTTTTAAATGGGCCGAACTTGGGACATAGCCAAGCCGCTCCTTGGGGCCACAAACTTTTAAAGGATTCCCCGAAGTCAAACCCAGATAAAGAGGACAGGGCATGATATTTAACCTCCTAAAATTCTCTCTATGGATAAAAACATCTCGTCAATATCGAACGGTTTCACGTAGTAAGCCTCTACTTCATTCTCATTCCTTTTTTCAGGATAAAGATGGGGAAAAGCCGTCATCACGATGATGGGAACGTCTTTCATGTTTTGGCGGATGAATTTGATCAGATCGATCCCTGAGAAAGAAGGCATCTTTATGTCTGTAAGTACCAGAGCCGGCTTTTCTGCTTTCAGCCTCTCCATAGCTTCGAAACCATCTTTGGCCACCCAGACTTGAAATCCCCTTCCGACAAAAAACCTTTTCAATATGTAAAGAATTGTTTCGTCATCATCGACGATCAATATCTTTTTCTTATTTTTGTGAAAGTCGTCTGTCGCTTTTGAGGATGCTTTTTCCAAAGGTGCCCCTCTCCTCTAATAAATCTCTTACAATGACGATATTTCGAGTGCCTGAGAGTTGGATGAGTTTCGCTAAAACCGACAGACTCTTGCCTTCCCTCTTGTTCCAAAAAGTTAAGATCATGGGAAGATTGACTCCTGTGACCACATCAATTTTTTCACTGTTTAAAAAAGAGAATGCGATGTTTGATGGAGAACCTCCGAAAAGATCAGTCAGAAGAAGGACGCCATCTCCTTGAGACACTTGTTTAATGGCATCCGAAATAATCTTCCTCGCTTCAAAGGAATTCATTTCACCATTGATTGAAACCGCAGTTATGCCTTCAATTTTTCCGACAATATACTCTGCTGTCGCAATCAATTCTTTTCCGACGAAAGAATGCGCGATGATTACAGCACCAATCATTTCAAAAAACGCCCCTTTTTCTTCAAATAAATATGCCTGTATGACGCCAACTTGCCCACCGGGGGTATGCGTAGTCGATTTCCTGCCGTCGCCTTCTTAAATTTTCCATTGGTCATCGTCGCCTCTTGCTATCATCTTCTGTCTTTCCAATTGGGACAGAGTTTCACGAACTTCATCAAGGGAGATACCGCATTCAAGCCTACCATCCTCCCCTAACTCGTACCAGATATCCATGGTGGTAATGGTCCGATAATCTGTAATGATTTGTAAAACCATTCCTCGCAGATCAACTTCTCGCTGAAAAATTTCATCCATCATGATAAGCAATGCTCCCCTTGATGATCGATCGGTTTTTTTCATCATCCAACCCCTTTTTATGAAGAAAGATGGCATTAACACTCATTGAATGATTCCGAATCAATTGAAAGACATCCGGAATCAACAGTGAAGCCTTCCATGACACATCGGCAATGAATAATACTTTAGAGATTATTGGTAGGTCTTTCCCTAGTTTTATTTTAAAGCATCTCTTTAAGGTCAATTAATGCCTAAGAGGTAATCGAAATAAATCCCTGCGTCAGAGACCATTTAATTTACTGCAAATACGATACCAATTTTTTGGTTTCTATCTAAAATTAACTCTTTGATTTTATTCAATATTTTTTGAGTTTGGATTTTGCAATAAAAAATTTTTCCGTCAGTTGATCATGCCTAACCTTGGAAAGGGAGGAAGTAGAGGGTTTTTTAATTAATTTAGCAGGTTATAGCCTGATCAAAGATTGAACAAGGTTGGTGTTTTATCAGCAAAAATTTAGGGATTTCAAGATAGTAGCCCGTATTTGTCTAATCGATGGCGCAGGGTATTCCTGCTGATCCCTAAGAGCTTGGCTGCTTGAACCTGATTCCCCTTTGTTTCGGAGAGGGCCTTCTGGATAAGAAACTTTTCAATTTTCTCCAAGAGGTTAGAATGAAGGCCCGTTCCCCAAAACTGCCGGATCTCCGAAAAGAGTGGATTAAGCATTTTATTTAGATTTTTTTCCAGCTCTTCCTCATTGGCAAAAGAAACTGACCTCTCCTCCATATCGAAAATGATTTCTTTTTCGGTCATTACTTCTCCTTTGCAAAGAATGAGACCTCTCTTTACGGTATTTGCCAATTCCCTCACATTTCCTGGCCAGTTGTAAGAACACATTTTGTCAAAAACCGATGGATCAATATACGAGTCCTTTGTTCCAAGTTGCCGGCTATAAAAGTGGAAGAAGTATTCGGTTAACTCACGAATATCTTGCCTCCGTTCCCTTAGAGGTGGCAGGGTGATGGACATGACCTTTAGCCGATAATAGAGGTCTTCTCTGAAATTCCCCTGCTTAATCAGTTCTTCCAATTTCCGGTTGGTAGAGGCGAGAACCCTCACATCGACGCGGATGGTTTCGCTTCCTCCGATGCGCTCAAATTCCCCTTCTTGCAAAACCCGGAGGACCTTTGCCTGGGTAGAGAGAGTCATATCCCCTACCTCATCGAGGAGGATTGTTCCCTTATTGCATTGTTCGAACTTCCCGATGCGTTTTTTGCTGGCCCCCGTAAATGCCCCCTTTTCATGCCCGAAGAGCTCGCTCTCCAACAGAGTCTCTGGGATCGCTGCGCAATTGATGGCAAGGAAAGGGCCTTCTTTTCTTCGACTGTACTGGTAGATCGCCCTCGCTACCAGCTCCTTACCGGTTCCGCTTTCTCCCCGAATCAATACGGTGACATCGCTTTCCGCTACCTGACCAATCAGTTTATAAACTTCCTGCATGGCCCTGCTTTTGCCGACGATTTGATCCGAATCCTCACTTTTTTGGGAAAGAGCGGGAATGGCTACAGCCCTCTTCATCAAGTTATGGGCTTCCAATCCTTTGGTGACGAGTTCGGAAATCTCCTCCAGTTCAAATGGCTTGAGGATATAGTCAAAGGCTCCAAGGCGCATAGCTTCAATTGCGGTTTCGGTTGTCCCAAAAGCGGTCATAATGATGACCGGCACCTTGGGGTGATTTTTTTTGATCTCCTGGAGGACATCCAGACCTGTCCGATCCGGCAGTTTATTGTCAAGCAGGATAAGGTCGGCCTCTTGCTCATAAGTGATCCCAAGAGCCTCTTTCCCGTTGTGGCAGGTGATGACCTGATAACCTTTTTGAGACAGAGTTTTCTTTAAGAAATGGCATAAGCTCAGGTCGTCATCGACGACGACAATTCTTTCCATGTTCCCTCCTTATGGACAGGCAACGAGAGGATAAACGAGGAGCCTTTTGCCAATTCACTCTCCACCTCAATCTGGCCATTATGCTTCTGAACGATGGAATAGACAATCGAGAGTCCCAACCCAGTCCCTGTGTCCTTCGTGGTGAAGAAAGGGTCAAAGAGATAAGGTCTATCCTTTTCAGGGATTCCGCCTCCTGTGTCCTGGAAAACAAGCTGAAGAATTATTTCCTGACTCTCCGGGATGGCCTTCAGCATCGAACGAATCGTCAACGTCCCTCCTTTGGGCATCGCCTCGATGGCATTAAGGATGAGATTGAGAAAGACCTGGCTTAATTGTTTGGTGTCCCCCTCCAGCGGCGGGGGATCCTCTAACAAGGAGATTTTCAAATGGATACCGCTCGTTTTTATCTTCGCAGTCAATAGGTTCAGGGCATCCATCACCAAGGCATTGACATTGGCCCGTTGGAATATCGGATCCTCCGGCCTGGCGAAATTTAGAAAAAGCGTGACGTTTTCGTTAATCCGATCGATCTCTTTTTTGATGATTCTAAAATCTTCCTTCTTATTTTCATCCAAATCTATTTCTTTCTCTAAAGACTGAATAAAAATTTTGATGGAAGTGAGAGGGGTTCGGATTTCATGGGCAATACCTGCGGAGAGTTGTCCCAGGGCAGCCATCTTTTCTGAACGGATCAGTTGCTCCTGAAGTTTTAATTGGTAATCCCCGGCTTCTCTTCGCTCAATGATACTTGCGACCTCTCTTGCCACCATATCAATTAAGGTTCGTTCCTCTTTAAGAAATGGCCCTTCATCAAGCTCTGGTCTCTCCTCCGTATAAACCACTTCGATCACACCTCGCCGCCTCCCTCCAATAATGATATCCGCCGTTTGTTTTTGTCTTCCTTCCTGAAAGCCGGGTGTTAAATACGAATGTCCGTCTAACAGGGTTTTCGCAAAGGTAATGTTAGGATAGAGCCAGGCAGGAGGGAGGAGTTCCAAAATGCCTGTTAAAACTTCCTCTAAGGATATTCCGGGGTGGGCACCCAATCGGGCAATCCCGAAGAGGCACGTTAACTCCTTGACGCGCTCTCGCAAATTTAATTGAGATTCGCGATTGGCGATTGCAATTTCAAGACTCCGGCTGAAATCTTCGCAACGTTTCACGTCCGTCTTCTTAAAGTAGTTTCTGAGCTTGCTCCTCAACTGTAAAAGTCCAATATTCTGTTGGTTCACGAAGAGAGGGATGATCAGAAAAGAAGGATATATATTTTTCTTGCAAAGACTTTCTGGGTGTGACCTTCCAGGTTGTCTCAAGTCGATTGAAACAGACTTCCTCGCATCTCCCGCCCAGGAACTTCTCTTTCTTGTGGGCATGAGACCGGAGGAATGCGCAGGCCGGGCGAGAAGGGCCGTGCACAGACGAAAGAGATATGGATCATCCTCCGGGCCTGGAGTCAGTTCTCCCTTTTCATTCCGATCAATCGGTTCAGTTTTGAAAAGGAGAGGTTTTTTGGATTGGCGTCTCACCTCAGTCCGAAAGTATTTCCCATGATCTCTCAACCAGAGCTCGACGGCATCGCACCCTGAGAAATTGATGATCACTTTCGAAACTTCCCGCTGGAAGTCCGTCCTCAAGACCCCTTGATTTGCATATTCCAGAATCCAGTGGGATAAGGCTCGAACATCGATCGGCCGTCCACGGGAATCATTGGTTCGATCACTTCGCTTAGAATGGTTCATACTTTTGCTGCCATGCCTCGGCTGTCACCTCCATTTTAGGCGTCTTCCTAAATTATTGCAAACACCCGGTCCGGGCAGTGACAGCGCAATTTTATGTTTCTGGACCAGGGTGGTCTTTGGGTTTGATTCCCTGGACATAGATTTCAATGAGGGTAAGAGAGAGGGTCATGATCAGGGGACCAGCGACCAGCCCGATCATCCCGAAGGCCTGGATACCACCCAGAACAGAGAAGAAGAGAAGGAGAGGATGGATGTTCGTTCGAGCGCTGACGAATAGGGGCCTCAGAAGATTGTCCACCATGCCGATGAGTAAAATTCCCAGGCCCAGGAGAACGATCCCTTTCAGAAAGGCTCCCTGAATGAATAAGAAGATGGCAGCCGGAATCCAGATGAGGGCTGTTCCGCCCATCGGGATGAAGGAGAGGAAAGCCATGGCCGTTCCCCAGAAGATCGGAGAGGCAAGCCCTAAAATCCAGAACGATAACCCGCCCAGGATCCCCTGAATGATTGCAATCAATATTCCTCCATAGATAGTGGCATAGACCATATCTTTGAATCGCTGAATAATCAGTTTACTCTCCTTTGCAGGAAGAGGGACTATCTCTTTAAGCCTGTTCAGGAGATGATCCCCGTCTTTAAAAAGGTAGTAAAGGGAGAGGAGGGTGAAAAAGAAGCCGACAATAAAGGTGGAGATGGACTTCAGGAGATTGGAGGTCTGGTTGAAGAGAAAGGCGCTGATCTGTTGAACATTCTTCAACAGAAGATTGAATGGATCTGCCTGGGATAGATCCACATATTGCTTCAGCTTTTCCAGAGCCCCTTTGAGCAGGGGGAGTTCCCCGATCCGGTTCAAATAGGATTGCAAGCGACCCGTTTTGATCATCTCGTCCAAGTGATGGTAAAAATCGATCACTTCATTGGCCAGGGAGACCATCAGGAAACCGGCGGGCAGGACGATCGCCACCACCACGAAGAGGGTCATCGTTAGGGCGGAGAGAACCCTTTTTTTCTTTAAAAGGTGCTGGAGTTTCAGAAAGAGGGGGTAGAAGACAATGGCCAGGAGAATAGCCCAGAGGATGGATGCTAAAAAAGGAGAGAGGACCTGGTAGAGGTAGTAAAACGAGAGAGAGGTGAGAAGAAGAATAAAGATGAGAAAGATGTGCTCTTTTTTCATAAATTACTTCGATAAGGGTTATCAGAATATCAGGTGATCAGGCTGCAGATATCAGAATAACAGGATATCAGGTCATCGTTTTGCTTTTTTCTTTTGCCTAATATAGCGAGTGTAACCATTGATGCCCCGTATCACCTCTTCATATTCCTCTACCCATGTTTGGGATTGGTTTGAATCTATATAACCTTTTCCCGCCAACTTACGTATTTGGTTTTGAGTCTCTCCTGCTTCCTTTCTTGCAATCATAAAACCTTTAATTTTCTCATTATAATAGTATGCAGTGTATCCTTCTGCAATATTGTCGCAGACGGACGATGAACAACGTTCAATTTGATCTATTAACTTAAACCTCTCTTTTACAGGTATTTTTTTGCAAGACCGATGGATTTCCAGCATCAATTTATAGGCTTTTTGCCACACCCAAAGTTTCTCAAATCCTGCTACAAAAATTTCCTGATCACCTGATATCCCGATACTCTGCATCCTGCTCTCCTGATTACCTGATCACTTTCAATGTTTATAAATTTTGGGAACCTTTTTCATCTCCTCTCTATGGCTCCTCACCAGGTAGATCAGGGGAAGGCTGACGAGGGTGATGGCCATCTTGACCGCATACTGGCCTTTGATCAGACCCCAGATCGGCATGAGGCCATAGAAGGCAAGAGTGATGAAGATCACACTGTCGACTCCGGTCGAGAGGGTATTGCTCACTAACACCCTCAACCACCTGGGTCCCCGGATATGAGTTCTCCAGAGGGCAAAGATTTCAGCATCGATGAGCGAACTGATGAGGTAGGCCGTGAGGCTTGCAAAGACGATCCTCGGGGTGCTCCCAAGGACAGCAGCAAAGGCCTCCTGTCCGGCATAGAAAGGGGCAGGGGGAAGGGCAACGGCAAATTGGGCATAGGCAGCCAGGAGAAGGTTGGCGATGAAAGCGGCCAGAATCACCTTGCGGGCGTTCAGTTTGCCCATTGATTCGTTGATCAGGTCGATGAGGGTAAACGTGAGGGCATAGATGAAGATGGCAGCCGGAACAACGATGCCTCCTATCTGGACAGGTTTGGAGGCGGTCACGTTGGCGACCAGCTCACAGGCGATGTAGAGTCCGATGAGGATTTCTTCCATTTCGAAATGGCTATCCTATTGAACGGAGGAGAAGGATGGGGGCCTCCGCCCGCGTTAAGAGCTTGAGGGCGACGCTCCCCAGTACCCATCGGGTAATCCCGGATCGGCCATGGGTGTTCATGACGATCAGATCAATCCTGTTCTCTTTTGCGAAATCGATGATCTCCACAGCCACGTTCTGACCTGTCTTCACCGTCGCCGACACCTTAAGCCCGCTCTTTTTCAATTCCTCCGTCAGGCTTGCCAGCTCCCGCTCTGCCGCTTCTCTCTGCTTCTCATCGATAATGAGAGGTGTCACCATCTCAGGCGATCCATAGATGGGCATAAAGGGAACGACCTGAAAAAGAATGATTTCGGAGTCGAAGACCCTGGCCAGTTTCTCCGCTGGTTCGAGAGCTTTTTTTGCCAAATCCGACCCATCCAGAGGGACTAAGATCCTTTTATACATAACCCCACCTCCTTCAAAAGATTATTATTGGAATGACAGAAGAATGGAATAATGTAAGGATAGGGTTGTCCCTTTTTATCACCCATCATTCCAGTATTCCAATATTTCATTATCCCAGTATTTCCAATTTATATCAATTTTGTTCCGATTAGGCAACAGAAAAGAAGTACAGAAAAAGAAGTAGAGAAAAGAGATATTGAGATCTCCCCGAAAATTGGAGTCGAGGTATAGAAAAAACTGATTTGACCCTTCGACTGTGCTTAAGCTATGCTATCAAGAGCAGGGATAAAGGCGCGATCAGGTTTGACTCTTTTAGCGGCTTCTTAGCACGGAAATGAAGAGACAAGGAAGGAGATTCGAAAATTAAAATGGATGTTGTGCGCTTGACAGAAAGATATTATGGGAGACTCAAATTGAAATTCTCAAACCGGAGGAGAGGAATGAGTAAAGTGCGCCTGACGGCAACGGTCAAAAAAGCGGGTTGAGCTTCAAAGGTGGGTCCAGAGGTTCTGGACCGGGTTTTAAGGGGGTTGCCCATTCGGAAAGACCCTAAGGTGCTGGTGGGGCCGGAAACATCGGACGATGCCGGCATCTACCAGTTGAACGATGAAATAGCCCTCGTTCAGACGGTCGATTTCTTCACCCCCATTGTGGATGATCCCTTTGCCTTCGGTCAGGTGGCAGCCGCCAATGCCCTGAGCGATGTCTATGCAATGGGAGGGACACCCCTGACGGCTATGAATCTGGTTGCCTTTCCCATCCAGACCCTTTCCTCCTCCATTCTAATAGAGATTCTTCGAGGGGGGCTCTCGAAAATGGATGAGGCGGGTGTGGCCCTGGTGGGAGGCCATACGATTGAGGATCCGGAGATCAAGTATGGTCTGTCTGTGACAGGGATTGTCCATCCAAGTAAGATCCTGACCAATGCAAAGGCGGTTGCCGGAGACAAACTGGTGCTGACCAAAGCCCTCGGGACAGGGATCATCTCCACGGCGCTCAAAGGGGGGATGGCTTCCGAAGAGGCGGTCGGGAAGATGGTGGAGAGCATGACCGCTCTGAACCGGAAAGCATCGGAGTGGATGAAAACCTTCGAGGCCCATGCCTGTACCGATATTACGGGATTTGGTTTCATCGGCCATGCCCTGGAGATGGTGACGGCAAGCCAGATCGGGATGGTCATTGAATCAAAAGATATCCCCCTCCTTCCCGGGACCCTGGAATATGCGAGATTGGGGCTGATCCCCGGAGGCGCCCATTCGAACCGCCAATTTTTTTCCTGCAGGGTGGAATTCCATTCCAATGTGCCCGATCTTATGATGGATATCCTCTATGACCCTCAGACCTCGGGTGGACTTCTGATCTCCTTACCTCTTGATCGGGCAGAGGGACTGGTGGAAGCCCTGAAGAGAGAGGGTGAGGAGAGTCCTTGCATCATCGGAGGGGTGGTCGAAGAACCCCGGGGAAAGATTCTCATCGTTTAATCCCTTCTCTTTCCTCTTGTAAGGAAAAAAATATTTTAATATAATGCGTTTCAAAGAGAAGAATAGGAGGGAAATCGATTTGCTGGAAAAGAAGATTCAGCCCGCCACCATGACACAGAACCTGGTTGTGGCCAAGTATAGAGATGGGAGGATGATCAAGGGGGTGACCTATAATTTCGGAGCGGAAAAGAAGGCCTTTCATGTTTTCCCGTTAACGGAAGGGAAAGAAGAAGAGGGGGTGAAAAGGGGTACTGAGGTTGTTATCTCGGAACTGAAGGCCATCTTTTTCGTAAAATCGCTTGAAGGAAGAAAGGGACCTCGAACCCTCGAAGGGCTCCTCGAAGAAGAGGAAGAGGAAGGACAGACTGCTGCAATGAAAGTGAGAGTTGCTTTTCATGATGGGGAAACCCTGATCGGGATGACCCATGGGTATTCACGAATTAGGGAAGGGTTTTTTGTCCTCCCCCTGGAGAAAGATAGTAATAATCTGAGGATCTTTGTCATCTTTAATGCGGTCAAGGAGATTGAGCCCTTGAAATGAACAGGGTCTTTCGTTTACAGGAGGTTGAAATTCAATTTCGATGGAGATCGAGGTGAAATTATTTGCCACATTAAGGGACTATCTCCCCAAGGGGAGTGAACGTTTTTCATGCAAGATGGAGATCGAAGGCCATACCCGGATTCAGGATATCCTGGTAAGGCTTAACATCCCTGAAGAGATGCCTAAGATCATTCTGGTCAATGGCGTCCATGGAAAGAAGGAGCAGATACTCAGGGAAGGAGATGTCCTGTCTGTTTTTCCTCCTGTGGCAGGAGGGTAGGTATGAAATTGAAACATTCGGGGAAAGGTTTTCTGGTTATCAGAATATCAGGTTATCAGGTAGTGGAAATCAGGACACCAGGAAATCAGGTTTTTAGATTTCTATCTTCTATTTTATCTGATATCCCAATATCCTGGTATCCTGCTTCCTGATTTCCTGATCACCTGTTTTCCTATCAGGACTCCTTTGGATTTCCTTCTTCACCTGAAGAACTTTTGAATGGAGATTTAATCTACCGCAGAAGATAGCTACTTCCGGCCTCCCTTCAACTCCTCAATCTTCTTCTTCAACCGTTCTGCCTGATCGGGTTTCGGATTCAATTTAAAAGCCTTTTCGTAGAACTCCCTGGCTTTTTCCATCCGCCTCAGTTTAGAATAACCATCCGCGAGATGTTCCGTGATGATGGGATCATCCGGAGTCAATTGGTTTGCTTTCTCAAGCTCGGCCACAGCCCTCTCGTAGTTCCCGAGTTTGAAATAGATCCAGCCCAGACTGTCGGTGATGTGGCCCATATTGGGTTTTAATGCCATCGCCTTCTGAATCAACTGAAGAGCCTCTTCGAGATGGATCTCTTTTTCCGTGTAGGAGTAACCCAGATAGTTGAGGGCATCGGCGTGCTGGGGATCCAGTCGCAGGACCTCCTTCATCTGGGCGACCATCTTCTCAAAGTCTCCCATTTTATCGTAGAGGGCTCCGAGTTGATAATGGAGGTCCACATTCTCCCTGTTCTGATCAAGCCCTTTGGTGAGGGTTTGAAGGGCCTTCTGTAATTGCTCCTCTTTTTCAAAGAGGGCGGCGAGAATGAGATAGAGGTCCACCTCCTTGGGTTTGGCCTGAATGGATTCCTCCATAAGCCGGATAGATTCTTCTGTTCGTTTCTGTTTCCCGAGGATCAGGACGATGCTTCTTCGTGAGTCAGCGAAGAGGTTCGATTCGGCCGGAATCTTTTTGAATTCCGCCATGGCCTGATCCAGCGCCTCTTTTTCCACATAGGCTGCCCCCAGATAGTATCTCGTCCGATCGTCTCCGGGATTTGCTGCGAGGACAAAGTTGAATTCAAGGATGGCCTGGTCGAACCTTCCCTGTTCCAGATAGATAAGGCCGATCTTCGTTCGGATGTTGAGATCACCGGAGCCTGATTTCTGGAGCTCCTGAAACTGGGTCAATGCCTCATCAAGCTTTTTCTCTTTGATATAGACCTGTCCCAGCCGATTTCTCGCCCCTTTGTGGTCCGGATTGAGGGTGAGGATCTTTTGATAAACCTCTGTAGCCTTGTTGATCTCGTTCTGGATCTCGTAAACGATCCCCAAATCCATCAGTACGGAGATCTGATTCGGTTCAATGGCCAAGGCTTTTAAAAATTGGTCCTTGGCCTTTTCATAAGATTTCGTCTCCGCATAAATCCTCCCGAGGGAGTAGAGACCCATTACGGAGTCGGGTTCGATTTTAAGAAACTTCAGGAGAATGTCGATCGCCTTCTCATATTCCTGACCATCTGTATAGAGGGAGCTGAGATAGAGATAACTTTCTCGATACAGAGGCGCAATCTCAATGGCTTTTTCATAGGATTCGATGGCCAGATGGTTCTTTTTAGTGGAGGAGTATATTCCGCCGAGCAGGAGATGGGCGGTCAGGTGGCGAGGGTCATTGCGGAGAGCCTCTTTGCACTCCTCAATGGCTTCATTCAGAAGCCCTTTATAGATATAGAGGGATGCCAGATCCACACGGAGTGAGGGTTCTTTTTCGTCGTGGGCAATGGCCTCCCTGAGCCCTTCGATGGCTTCATCAATCTTTCCCTCTTTGAGTTTGAGCTGGGATCGGAGGAAGTGATAATAGGCAAGTGGCTTTGGAGGTGGGTTTTTTATCTGGGGGGGGGCTTTCACCGATGGCTGGGGAAGCGGGTGAAGTTTTGGTTGATCAACCTTCTGGGCGCTTGCGCAGGCAGTTATAAGGACGACGGGGAGAAGGATGGATAGGGATTTGGCAACGAGGGAATTCATAACCACTTCATAACACTGTTTTTTCTGGGAGTCAACGAAGGCACGACAGAATCGGGAAATGAAGATTTGTAACACTTTAGCTCTTTGAAATGAAATTGGGTTGGACTCCGGCCAGGAATGCTTCCAAAGTTTTAGAATGCGGTCTTTTATATTTTATATCATCGAAATGAAGGGAGTTCGGGTAACGCCGCAATACCTATGGAACCATCTGAATGATTCGATAAAAGGTTTCCGCTCCAAAGCTTTTCCAGCATCCCTGACTGGAGTCCTGTTGATGATTTTTCAAAGAGTTAAAATGATGTTAAGATTCCCATTTAAAAAGGTTCCCGGGCGGGCCTTTTTTTCTCGAAACGATAGAGGGTCCTGAGATTGACCTTCAGAATTTCAGCAGCCGTTTTTTTGTTGCCATCGGTGTCTTTTAATATCTGGTTGATATATTCGGCCTTCAACTCATCGAGGGATTTGCGATCCCTGGCCCCTCTTCTTATCAGGATTGAAAGCCCTTGCACCAGATCTTTAGGGAAGTCTTGAGGGGTTAAAAATTCTCCCTCTGCCATGATGACAGCCCTTTCGATGGTATTTTCCAATTCCCTGACATTCCCAGGCCAATCATATTCTAACAGAAGGTTCATCGATTCTATCGATATACCTTTGATCTGTTTTTTTGCCTCCTTCGAGTAGAGATCGAGAAAGTGGTAAGTTAAGAGCGGTATATCGTCTCTCCTGTCTTTCAAATCGGGCAGGGAGATGGGAAAGACATGGAGCCGATAGTAGAGGTCTTCACGAAACTTTCCCTTCCTCATATTGGCTTCGAGATCTTCGTTCGTGGCCGCAATCATCCGGACGTCGATCTTCGTTCTCTCCGTGCTTCCTATTTTCATGACCTCCCTTTCCTGGAGGACCCTCAACAGTTTCACCTGAACAGATGGGAGGACGGTGGAAATTTCATCCAGGAAAAGGGTTCCCTCATGGGCCTCTTCAAACAATCCTTTCTTTGTCTGAACAGCTCCGGTGAAGGCGCCTTTGGTATGGCCAAAGAGTTCACTCTCCACCAGCGTTTCAGGGATCGCCCCGCAATTGAAAGGGATGAAAGGATAATCCGCTCTCAGGCTGTGGTAATGGATGGCCTTGGCAACCAGTTCTTTGCCGGTTCCGCTCCCCCCGTAGATGATCACGGTGCTATTGCTGGGAGCGACCTTTTCGATCAGGGAGAAGACCTCCTGCATCTTTCTGCTTTTTCCGATGATGTTGGCAAACTCGAATTTTTTCCTCACCTCCATTCTCAGGAGACGGTTCTCCTGCAAAAGGCGGCTTTCCTGATGGACTTTGGAGATGCGGAGGAGAAGGTCTCTGAGGTCTACAGGCTTGGTGATGTAGTCATTCGCTCCGATCTTCATCGCCTCAATAGCGGTATCGATCGATCCGTAGGCGGTCATCATGATGACCGGCATCTCCGGTCTCGTTGCTTTTACGATCTTGAGAAGCTCCATGCCATTCATCTCGGGCATCATCAGGTCGGTTAAGATGAGGTCGAAAATATCCTTTTCGACCTTTTCGATCGCCTCCTGACCGTTTTGGGCCACTTCGACTGAGAACCCGCCCATCTGGGCCAGACCCCTCTGAAGGATTTCCCGAAGAGGGGCCTCATCATCCACCACTAATATCTTTAAGGACTCCATTTGACAGGTCTCCTTTTCAAAGGTATTTTTATCAAAAAAAAGGTTTTGAATCAACTTTCTTTTCTAACAGGTAATTGCCCATGGCCGGTAGGCCAATCACAAACCATGAAAATGGCATAGGTCACGGTTAGGGTTAGGAGGCCCGTATCGTTTAGCGTCAAAGGGTAAGGGTAAGAATTTA
>JASEIE010000299.1 GCA_030024065.1 Thermodesulfobacteriota bacterium | reverse complement strand
TCCTCCGGACAGGAGGAGTCTTAACCCCTGAATTTCCTCAAATTCTTTTAATACCTGTACGATTCTTTCAAAGGGAAGGTCTTGATGACGGCTATCCCCGATATAACAGTGTTGACATCGAAGATTGCAGCGATCCGTAATCTGAAGCTCGAGGTAACGGAGCGAAGGAATTGGAGAGGAAGAAAGCGTTAATCCTCTTTTAACCGGAACTTCTGAGACAGCAATTAAATTCTCCGAGAGACAGAACCGGATAAACTCTTCATCTTCCTTTTTTACCCCGTTAGAAATAATGCCCCGCTGCTCTGCGGCGGGGTTAGATTTTAGAATAATTCCGGCGGGGTTTAATGCCTCGCTGGAATTTCTAACGGGGTTTACTTAAAGCATCGTTAGCCTCGCGATAATTTGCACCAATCGAGCCACTTGCATCTATCAGTTGTCCGATAAGCTCATTGTTGATCACATTTTTGGGCAACTGTTTACAAAGCCTTATTACATTTTTCGCAAATTCTAAAGTTCGCTTTTCAAGATCAAAGCAATGTTTGGTTATTGGTAATTCGGTCATTGGTTATTATCTGGTTATTGGAATTTGGTTATTGGGGATTTTTACCCCGTTAGAAAGCCCAAGCATTTATGCTGAGGATGGTAGAAATAGAAAGCATCAGCTCCTTATTGAAGGCGGGGTAAAAGCCCTGCCCTTTCTAACGGGGTTTACTTACTCCTTTTTCACATCCTTTGTTTTCATCAATTGATTGATATGCCTCCGGACCCTCGAAACCAGTTCCGGATAGGAGCTTGAAGACAGATGAATAAATTGCCGATAGTGATGGATGGCCAGGTCAGTCTTCCCCATCTGTTCATAGAGGAGCCCAAGGTTGTAATGCGTCTCCCCATGAAGGGGGTTAATGGCGAGGGCTTTCTGGTAAGATTCGACCCCCTTCTCCGATTGCCCCTTCTTCTTATAGAGCGTTCCGAGATTGATGTGGCTTTCGATATGATTTGGGTTGATGGCGAGGACTTTGTTGAACGCCTCCAATGCTTTTTCATCCTCTCCCTTGAGATGGAGGAGGATCCCGATGTTATTGAGCCCCTTCTCATATTTAGGATTGATTTCGATGGCCTTCCGGTAGGTTTTGAGGGCGCTCTCAAGGTCGCCCATCTCCTGATAGATAATTCCAAGATTGTTATAAGCCTCAACATAGGCAGGGTCCATCTCGATCACTTTCCGGTAGGCCTGAATCGATTTTGCTATCTCTCCCTGATGGTAAAAGGAGACTCCGGAATTGAAGTGGTGGATGATATCTGAGGCCAGGAGACGCTCCCTTGCGGCTTCCTGTTCCAATGCGACGGGTTGAGAAGCAGCTTCCTCTTTCGAAGGGAGAGACGGCTGTGGGGGCGGAGATGGTTTTTCCTCAACGACCGGTTTTTCCTGCCGTTTGGCAACCCTGATCTTTCTTTTTTCAGGTATTGGTTTGATGGGTATTTTTTCTTCTCTTCTCTTTTCGATGGATTTCTCCTCTTCCCTCTGGGTTGCAGGGGGAGTTGGTTTCGTTTCTTCCACCGGTTCCGGCTTTTCCGACTCTTTCAGGATTTCCGGAGAAACCTTTTCAGATACCGGGGCGGAAGTCTTCCTCTCGACGAGCCTGACTGTCTGCTCCGGGACAGAGGTCGGGGACACGAGGAGAAATCTCCAGAGGATCAGCAGGAGAACGAGAAGTCCTGCAATGGAAGCTCCAATAATCATCCAGCGCCGTTTATGGGGACCTTTCTTATCCCGGCCTTGAGATTTAAAGAAGGGAGCCCCTTTCGATTCTTTCGATCGGAGCTTCTGGGCCTTTTTAAGGGCGTCGATGATCAAACTCATCTTGTTCCCTCTTGAGAGGTTCTATCAGCATCCTTTGAAGTTTCTGAAGTTTCATTTTGAAGAGGTTCTTGTTTCTCCTCACGAATCAATGGGATCGTCGAGGAGGAATATCGTTCACCTGAAATCCGGAGGTAGATGTCTTCCGCCTTATCCATGATAAAATTTCGGGTTCGCTGAAGGGAAGGGAATTGGTTATGATTCAGCAGGATCATGCTCGTCAATAGAAGAAATAGGATCATTAGAAGGAAGATTCGCAGGGGAGGAAAATATTTCGACCAGATCAATGATGGATAGGCCGGAGTAACCACTTCCTTCCCTCCGAGGTCCTTTTCCGCCTTCCTCACCACTCCTTTGTCGATATGGTAGGTTTCATCGACGAAGCCCCCGAGGAGGGTGCGATCACAGATAAGATTGATCAGCCTGGGGATTCCCTGTGAAAAGCGGTAGATCTCATTCAGGGCAGATTTTGAGAAGGTGATGCCCCCGTGTGACCCGGCCACGGTGAGACGCTGGTAGATATAGGACTCCGTTTCCTCCCGGTCGAGGGGAAGGATGTGGTGCCGAATGGCAATCCGCTGGTTCAATTGTTTCAATTTAGCGGACCGGAGTTTCTGGTTCAATTCCAATTGAGCGAACAAGATGATCTGAAGCATCTTCTCCTTGGTCGTCTCCAGATTGGAGAGCATCCGGATCTGCTCCAGAACCGGGATGGAGAGGTTTTGCGCTTCGTCGATGATGAGGAGCACATGTTCCCCCTGGGATAGTTGTTGAAGGAGAAATCGATTCAGGGCATCAATCCGTTCTGTCTTCGATCTTCCAATGGAAGTAAATCCGAGGTCCTGAAGGATGGCTCTCAGCAGTTCTCCTTCTGTGAGGAAGGAGTTGAAGATGACCGCTGTTTTCACATTTCTGTCCAATTTTTCGAGAAGGGTCCGGCAGATGGTCGTTTTTCCAGTTCCAATATCACCGGTGACAACCATGAATCCCTCCCTCTGCTGAATTCCGTAGAGGAGGGAATCGATCGCCGTCCGGTGGCTCTCACCCAGATAGAGAAACTGAGGATCCGGTGTCAGCGAAAAAGGTTTCTCTTTTAGACCGTAGAAGTCTAAGTACATATTTAAATCCTGAAAAGGTTACGCATGGTCGTTCCTGCGAAAGCAGGAATCCAGCCCCGTCTCTGCGAAAGCCTGGAAGTATACAAAACCATCTGGATTCCCGCCTGCGCGGGAATGACGTTCTTGAGGGAATCTAAAAATTTAATTTTCATCGTGTTCATTCCCACCTTTGGAAGACAGGGGGTGATAAACTCATCATGTCGAATTTACTTTTTAGTAAAGTCCTCCACTCTCTTTCCTACCTGGAGGGTGGGGGTGATCATGATCACCAGCTCGGAGGTCCTCTTCTTTTCGCTCCTGTAACGGAACAACCCTCCAAGGAGGGGAATGGAATGCAGGACAGGAACGCCGATATAGGTCTCCTCGTTCTTCTCCTGCATCAGGCCGGCGATGATGATCGTCTGGCCATCCTTCACCCTCACCGTAGTATCGGTCTCTCTCACGCTCAGCAGCGGAAAGGTGGTCTTCCCATCCGGAGTAACCTTCTCTCCTGTCTTTTCCGTGATGCTGGGGTGGATGTTCATAATAATCGTTCCGTCCTCGGCAATCTGCGGCGTGACATCCAGAATGATCCCAACATCAATGGTCACGGGGTGAAAGGTCTGGATCACGGTATCACCACCCATGGCCACGGCTCCGGAGATGAAGAAGACGTCCTGGTTTCCCACCCGTATGATCGCCTTCTGATTATTGAGGGTGGAGATCGTCGGGCTGGAGAGCACCTTGATATCTCCCTGCTCGGAGATCGCCTGCATGATATCTGAGAGGGCGATATCCGATCCTGCTGCGCCAATGGCGAGGATTCCTCCGAAAGGTTTGATTTTAAAGGTCCCCGGGGTCTGGATGGTAGTTCCGGTTGTCGTTCCTCCAGGGTATCCCGTTGTTCCGGCTCTATTCGTCAGTCCCCAGGACAGGTTGATGGACCGGGGCAGGCTCTCGATTACCTTCCAGTTGATCCCCTCCCTATTCTCATCGGAGAGGATCACCTCAAAGATCTTCGCCTGGATGGTGACCTGTCTCTGTGAGCTCCCTTCGATGGTTTCGAGATAGGAGGCGATCTTATTCAGATTAACAGGATAGTCAGTTACAAGGATGACTCCGGTTGACTTGTTGATGACCAATTTCTTTCCTTTTCCATCCACCCGTGTCCAGGCTGTTTTCTCGGCATCTGAGGAAGCTTTCTCCTCCACTGATCCGAAGACAATGGCCTCCAGACCTTTCTGAATCTCTCTCCAGAGGTCCATTTCATCCACACTGACGAGGTCGGTGAACCCTGTTCTGGCGCCCGGGGAACCGGCGCCAGGCTGTGCTCCTGGAAGGACGCCGGTTTGCAACCCTCCTCCTGTGCTGGCGTAGATCTCCCTTTTTCCAGTCCGTCTGGTGGCAAGATAATTGAGCGTGAAGAAACGGGTCTCGATCTGGGGTCTCATAATCTTGATAAATTTCCCCTCGATGCGATAGGTCCATCCCAGGGGAGAGAGAATGGCATCCAGAGATTCCCTTAAGGTCACCCGTTTTAAATCGATTGTCACCTTACCGCTCAGTTCGGGATCGATGACGATATTGTATTCACTCTCCTTTGAAAAGGCTAAAAGGATGTCCTGGATATTCGAGTCCCTGGCAAAGAAGGAGTAAAGTTTTTCAGGCACCTTTTTGGCTTCCTCTCTCTGGGGAATCACCAGTTCCTTCAAAGTCTCCTCAGGAGACGGCTGGGGAATGGCGGGTTCAACCTTTTGAGAGGGCAATCTGGCGCGCTCCTTCTTGGGAGGAGCCGCACAACCCACAACCCATAAGAGACATAGAAGAAGTATTATGAAACATTTTGTTCTCATTTCTTTCTCCTTTTTATTAATGTGGTTCATCATGCTTGTCCGAATAAAGAATTTGGCTGACGACTGGCTTCATACCCTTAAAATGTCATTCCCGTGAAACTTGTCCTCGAAGGTATCAATCGGGGAACGGGAAT
>JASEIE010000298.1 GCA_030024065.1 Thermodesulfobacteriota bacterium | reverse complement strand
AAGGGGGAATATGTCTGCGCTGTCAGAAGAGAGTCCGGAAAACCGGTTCTCAAACTTCTTCCTGCAATTCTTCCCGGAATCATCCTTTCCATTCCTTTTCAGAAGTCGATGAGATGGGCAGAGGTGTCGATCCGGTTCGCCCGGCCCATTCACTGGATCCTCGGCCTCTTTGGGGGAGAGGTCATCCCTTTCGAAATGGGAGATGTCCGGAGTGGAAATATCACGTATGGTCATCGGTTCATGCATCCTGATCCCATTGCAGTGAAGGATTTTAGAACCTATTTACAGAAGTTGGGCGAGGCTTCTGTCATTGTCGATCCAGCCGAGAGGAAGAAAAGAATAGAAGAGGGGATGATCCTAAAAGGAGCCAAAGTTTCCGGGAAAGTCTTAAAGGATGAAGAACTTCTCAACGAGGTCAACTTCCTGGTGGAACATCCGGTTGCCCTCTGCGGCCATTTTGATCAGGGCTTTCTCTCCCTGCCCAGGGAGATTCTCATCCATTCGATGAAGGAACATCAGAGATACTTTCCCCTGGTGGACGACCACGGGACATTGCTACCCCACTTCATCTGCATCAGTAATATCACTCCAAAGGATCGGAAGGTGGTGGTGAAGGGGAATGAGCGTGTGCTCAAGGCGAGGCTTTCCGATGCGGCTTTCTTCTTCGAAGACGATATGAAAATTACCCTCGAAAAAAGGGTGGAACTGTTGAAGAAGGTGGTCTTCCAGGCAAAACTTGGGACCTCCTACGAGAAGGTGATGCGATTTAAAAACCTGGCCTCTTTTATTGCGGAACGCATCGACCCGAAACTCCGGCAGGCCGTGGAGAGAGCGGCCCTCCTGTGCAAGGCCGATCTGGTGACCGGAATGGTTGGCGAGTTTCCAAAGCTTCAGGGGATCGTGGGCAGGGAGTATGGACGTCTGTCCGGAGAAAAGGCAGAAGTTTACGAGGCGATCTATGAGCACTACCTGCCAGGTTTTTCAGGAGACAGGTTGCCTTCGAGCCCTGTCGGGGATATCGTCAGCATCGCCGACAAAATGGATACGATCGTAGGTTGTTTTGGCGTAGGTCTTGTGCCAACCGGAACAGCCGATCCTTTTGGCCTGAGGCGCCAGGCGCTGGGGATCATCCGGATCATCCTCGAGAAGGAATATTCTCTCTCCCTGGTCGAATTGATTCAAGAGAGCGGCCGGCAATTGAACGAGAAGATGGAGCGACCCTTTGACGAAGTGAAGACAGATGTTCTGGACTTCTTCCGGATCCGCTATCAAAACTTCCTGCAGGACAAGGGATATTCCTATGATGTGATCGAGGCTGTGATCTGCACCTCATTTGATGAGTTATTGGATGTCCAGCGCCGGATCGACGCATTAAGGGAGGCAAAAAAGTGGAAAGACTTCGAATCCATTGTGATCGGCTTTAAGCGGGCGATGAATATCCTGAAGGGAGCGCCTTCAGGGAAGGGGATCGCCCCTTCCCTCTTCTCCGAACCTGCCGAGCAGAATCTCTATCGGGCATTCATGGATGCGAAAGGGAAGATCGATCAACTCCTCAATCAAAGGGACTATGCTGCCTCCCTTCTTGAGATGAGCCGGATGAAGAAAGTGATTGACGAATTCTTCGACGGCGTCATGGTGATGGTTGAAGATGGGGCCATCCGGCATAACCGCCTTGCCCTCTTAGATGAAATTGGCCAGATCTTCCTCAGATTCGCCGACTTCTCAAAACTCACCTAGCTCTAAAGTAAACCAATTACCCTACCTTGATAACTTTTCCATGAAAAAGTATCACATCACGTATCCCCTCAGTTATGGGTTGTTTAAATTAACTACAACTTGTAACTCAGCCCTTCAGGGCTGAATTTTTCAGCCTGCCTGCGGGCCGAACCGCCCTCCGGCGGGCAGGCCTGAGTTACATATTCGACAAGCCGTTTTATCCCTCGTAACTGAGAGGTTACTCACATCACAAAAAATTCTATTGACAATCAAGGAATTACTTTGTATTCTTTTTGCATAATTCAATTAAAATAATTCGCAATGAATAATCAGGAGGCTTAATTGCGGAATCCATTTACATTAGGAATAGTCCAGCGGAAGGATTTCTGCAATCGAGAGGCGGAAATAAAGGATCTCCTCCGCTATGCAAGGAATGGGGATAATGTTATTCTCTTCTCTCCGCGGCGGTACGGTAAGTCATCACTAATAAAAATAGTTTTGGAACTGCTTGAAAAAGAGGGATTCTTGGCAGTGTATGTCGATCTCTTCCCTGTCTCCTCAGAGCAAGACTTTATTTTAAGGTTTTCTTCCGGGATATTAAAGGGAATTGGAAAAGGGGTTGATCCTCGGAGCCTTGGAGACAGGATAGCAAATCTCTTTAAGAGATTAATTCCAAACATTGAAGTCAAGCCTGATGGTTATACTCTCTCTGTTAAATTTGATCAAACGGCAGAAACGGGATTACTTCTTGATGATCTGATGGAAGGCCTTTATGCTCATGTCAAGAGGAAAAAGCTAAAGGCATGCATCGCACTCGATGAATTTCAGGAGATTACAGAACTTCCTGAATCCAAAAAAATAGAGGGGATATTGAGGTCTCATATTCAGTTTCATAAGGAGATAGCCTATTTTTATGTGGGAAGCCGTCGACGAATACTGAATGACATGTTTTTAAATAAGAGCCGTCCTTTCTATAAGAGCGCTTTTTCGTATACATTGAAGGAGATCGCCAGAGAAGAATTCGTTTCCTATATGGTAAAGAGGTTTAAAGATACAGGGAAGACATGTCCCGAAGAGATTGCTAAAAAGATGTATGATACGGTAAGAGGCTATCCCTACTATGTCCAGAAGCTGGCGTCGATTGCATGGGATACGTCTGCAAAAAAATGTGATAGCAAGGTATTAGAAACTGCCCGCCATGTTTTAGTCACAATGGAAACGAATGATTTCGAAGGGATTTGGAGTGGCCTCACCTTGATACAGAGGGCGGTATTAAAAGCAATTGCCAAAGAGCCTACCGCCTCACCGTATGGAAGAGAATTTCTTGAAAGACATCGCCTATCGATAGGAGGCACACAAAGAGCCATAAAAGCCCTTTTTTCCAGAGACCTCATCGAGAAGGATGATAAAAATATTCACAGATTAACAGATCCCGTAATGGAAACGTGGCTGCGTGAGTAGCTACCGAGAAATGGCCATTCTGAAAATCCCCTAAAACAATTGCCCCCTTCGTTTCCCTCCTCTTCCGAATCGCCGACTTCTCCAAACTCACCTGATAAAACATATTTTTTAATGGATTTGTACCATTGGTATTCCTGCCTACCATAGGCAGGTATTGCTGGCGGTAAGGGTAGGGGAGGCGTTTGCCTCCCCATTTTTTTGAATTAGATATAAAAGGTGGGTAATACTTGAATTGATAAAGACTTTAAGGACAATTATTTCACCTACAAGTCTTCAGTGGGATCATATCAAAGAATTGAAGATTACGAGTTGAAAGTAAGTAGGGGTTTAGTTCAACTATTAGTATTTTACTTAAATTTTAGAAAAGAAAAATGCTCAGCCGAAAGAAAGACTGAGCCTTGTTATTATATTATTAACTGGCTACCCCTTGGAAAATCAACTTGCTTTGGTTTTTACTTCTTAGTTGGCTGGCAGAAATATCCGGTAAGTGAGGCAGTGGCTAAGACTTTGTCAGCCATTGCCTTGGTGAAATCTCCATACCCAGAGCCGGGTTTCTCTAAAGTACCCGGTATTAGACCAGGCAGTGTCTCCACATTGAGGGCATAAATTGTGAAGACATAGGCATGGGCATAATCGCCAGGGGGTGGCATAGGACCAACCCAGCCGATGCCGTATTTGAGATACTCACCACCAAATCGGGCACAGTCGTTATATAACTCCTTTGCATCCCTGGGTAATTTCTCGCCCAGAGTCTTACCAGGACTGATTCCCTCAGCAAAGCTGGTCACATCCTTGGGAATATTATAGACCATCCAGTGGGCAATTAAATCGCCCGGAAAAGTGCCTGCCGGGACTTTAAACTTCGGCCAGGGAACATCCCGGTCAATGACGGCTAGGGCAAAGCCCTTGGTATCTTTGGGAGCATTTGCCCAACTGAGAGGTGGTGAGCCCTTGTAGTCCTTGCCACTATAAGGCGAATAGACAGTTGGGAGGCCCCCCTTATCTACAAAGGCTGGCGAAGCCAGGACAAACTGAAGTCCTGGCGGTCCAGCTGGACCAGCTGGTCCGGCTGGACCGGCCGGGCCTTTACAGCCAATTAACCCAATTGCCAAGACGGCAATCACAAGACCAACAACGAGAACCCTTTTTTTCATCTATCTCCTCCTTTCTTTTTATTTTTTTGGCAGGGATTCTCTTTGAGGCAGCCAGTTTTATCAATTGACTTAGCCAATTCAAGAATTCAAAGTGGTCGAAGCCTTCTGAAACTCCTCATGAGCCCTTTGGTAGTTACCATGCCGGTAATGCTCCATCCCAGAAATAAGAGTTTGTTCTTGCCCTTCCAACGGAGAAGGTAAAAATAATTTGAAGACACCCAAAATAAAAAAATCTCTTTCTATTTTGGGAGTATAGACGAACTCAAAGTTCGGATATACCTCCCTGTCGATTATCAATTGAAATCTACACTTCTTGCAAGAACCTGTCAATCATTTAGTACAGGAAGAAATTAACACTAAATATTTCTAGGGGTTGTCGGCTCACTCACTAACTTTTATGGTTAAACCCCGTTGTTGCATTAAATTCGGCGCATGGATTTACCCCGTTAGAAATAATGCCCCGCTCGGTTTCGAGTCGCAACGACTGGAATTTCTAACGGGGTTTACCCAACCCTTACCCAGAGAGGGATGGCTGTCAAATCAATGTCGTCACCTGGATCAATCCAATGGTGACCTTTGGAAGTTATCCTCAAAAGGGTAGAAACAGCCTTTTGATG
>JASEIE010000297.1 GCA_030024065.1 Thermodesulfobacteriota bacterium | reverse complement strand
CGGTGACCCGTTCGAAAGGATCGGCGCTTCATATTGCAGAATATCTCTTTTCATCGCCAATCCGCTTCTTCTTCCGAAGACGAGAAGATCGAGAAGGGAGTTACAGCCGAGCCGGTTAGCGCCGTGGACGGAAACGCAGGCGCACTCTCCAGCCGCATAGAGCCCGGGGGCGATCGATCCTTTCTCGCTAATCAGAACCCTTCCATCCAAATCCGTAGGGATGCCTCCCATGATGTAATGGCAGGTGGGCTGAACCGGAATGGGATCATAGACAGGATCGATGCCCAGGTAGATCCTCACAAAAGAGGCGATTTCCCAGAGCCGCTTCTCAATCTTCTCTTCTCCTAAATGGGTCAGGTCGAGATGGACATAATCCTTCCCTCCGATTCCTCTTCCTTCCCGGATCTCGGTCAGAATGGCCCGGGAGACCACATCTCTCGCCGCCAGGTCTTTTACAGTGGAAGCATATCGCTCCATAAATCGCTCGGCCAATCGGTTCCGCAAAAACCCACCTTCCCCCCTGGCTGCCTCGCTCACCAAAATTCCTAACGGGTAAAGCCCTGTGGGATGAAACTGGATGAATTCCATATCCTCCAATGGAATCCCCGATTGATAGGCCAGGTGGATGCCATCTCCTGTGGAGGCAAAACCATTGGAGGTCGTCTTATAGATTCTTCCACATCCTCCTGTGGCGAGAAGAACAGCTTTGGCCTGAAGGAGATGGAGTTCACCTGTCGCAAGATCGCAGGTGACCACTCCTGCACATCTCTTCCCCTCAAAGATAAGGGAGAGGACATACTGCTCTGAATAGAATTTCACCTGGTGGCGCAAACACTGGTCGTAAAGGGTATCGAGGACAACCCTTCCGGTGCGGTCTGCAGCATAGCAGGCCCTCTTTACAGGTTTCTTGCCAAGATCGCGGGTATGGCCTCCGAAGTTACGCTGGGCAATCTTTCCCTCTATCGTGCGACTGAAAGGAACGCCCATATGCTCCAGTTCATAGATAACCCGGGGCGCATCCCTGACCATGATCTCGATGGCATCCTGATCACCTAAATAGTCACTTCCCTTTACCGTATCGAAGAGATGCCACTCCCAGCGGTCTTCCTCCTCATTGCCCAGGGTAGCTGTGATCCCTCCCTGGGCAATACCCGAATGGGAACGGGTGGGAAAGACCTTACTTACCACCGCCACATCGGCCTGCCCCACACATTCCACTGCCGCCCGAAGCCCTGCCAGGCCTGCTCCGACGATAACGATATCATGCTGAAAGATCATGTCCGCTCTTCAGCACTCTCTTTGCGAGATCCGCTCCCGCGGGTTCATTTTCCGTGTTGACGAGAGCTTGGCGTCCCAGAAGGTTTTTGGAAAGTCACTCTCCCTGTGATTCCGGAGCCTTTTCCGCCTCTCTCGTTATGACGACTGATGCAAAAGATGATATGCGAAGGTTTACCAATTTGTCAATGAAATTGAGTTGTTGATAAATCCACTTTTTTTTCATAGAATGAAAAAAAAGTGGGAAGAGTATGGCTGATTTAACCGGTGTATATCGAACGGAGAAAGATTCCATGGGTCCTGTCAAGGTTCCGAAAGAAGCCTATTATGGCACTCAGACGCAGAGGGCAATCGAAAATTTCCCTGTGAGCGGCTGGCGATTCCGAAGAGAATTTCTCCAAGCCCTGGGCCTCATCAAGTATGGCGCCGCAAAGGCGAACTTCAATCTGGGTCTATTGGAGGGAAGAATCGCCAGGGCCATTGAGAGGGCCTCTGAGGAAGTGTTGCAAGGAAAATGGGACGACCAGTTTGTTCTGGACATCTTTCAGACCGGTTCTGGCACCTCGACCCACATGAATGCCAATGAGGTCATTGCAAATCGAGCCAATGAAATCCTCGGCGGCCAGAAGGGGATCTATCGACCTATCCATCCCAATGACCATGTGAATTTATGTCAATCCAGCAACGATGTCTTCCCCTCCGCCATCCACATTGCTTCCGTGACCCTTTTGCAAGAAAAACTCTTGCCCGCCTTAAGAAATCTCTATCAGGCGCTCAAGACCAAGGCGAAAGAGTTTCATCCCATTCTTAAAATTGGCAGAACCCATCTCCAGGATGCCATCCCCATTCGACTGGGTCAAGAATTTGAAGGGTATGCGCAACAGGTGAGATTCGGCATCTATCGAGTTGAGAATGCCACGGGAACCCTTTATGAACTTCCTTTGGGTGGGACGGCTGTTGGAACAGGGGCCAATACCCACCCTCTTTTCACAAGGAAAGCCATCTCCATTATCAACAAAAAGATCGGGGGGCGCTTCCGTAAGGCGACGAGTTATTTTGAAGCCCAGGGAGCCCAAGATGCTTCGGTAGAAATGAGTGGGGCCCTGAAAACAGTGTCAGCGAGTCTCATTAAGATCGCTAACGACATCCGGTGGCTGAGTTCCGGCCCTCGTTGTGGGATTGGGGAAATCCACCTCCCGGAGACTCAACCCGGCTCTTCAATGATGCCCGGAAAGGTCAACCCCGTCATTCCGGAATCCCTCATCCAGGTGTGCGCCCAGGTGATCGGAAATGACTCAGCGATCACCCTGGGTGGCCTCAGCGGCTATTTTGAACTTAATGCGATGATGCCATTGATCGCCTACAATCTGCTGGAATCCATCCGACTCCTTGCGAATGGAGTCGATAATTTCAGCAAAAGATGCATCACGGGATTGGTGGCAGACCGGGAGCGGTGTGAAGAGATGATTGAAAGAAGTCTGGCCCTGGTCACAGCCCTGGTCCCCAAAATTGGATATGATGAAGCCGCGCGTATTGCGAGGAAGGCCTACCAGCAGAATAAGACGATCCGGAAGGTGCTGGAGGAGGAGGGGCTTTTTTCAAAGGAGGAGTTAAGGCGTTTATTAAACCCCCGTTCAATGATCACCCCAACAAAGAAGATGAAAGGGCGATGAGGTAACCTTAACGTTGCCTTGAAAAGGGAGGTGGGCGTGCTTCCAATCCTTTACAATTGCGGATTTTTTCAACAGACCCACCTCCCCTTTCGTATATTTTTTATTCAACTGTAAAGGTAACGAGGTCAGCTTGACAATACAATATTGGGTGATCATCTTTAAATAAGGGATGAAATCGAGAAAGGAGGGTGATTGGTATGTACTTCATAACCATTTCGGAAATGCTTGGGACGAATGGCGAGAAGATTGCCAGGCAGGTGGCTAAGGAATTGAACTACACTTTCTATGGAGAGGAGGAACTCTTTAAGGCGGCCGATGAGATGGGCTTTCTTTCCGATATCAAAAAATTGGGCGAAAAGAGCCCGGTGCTATTAGAGAGATTCTTCAGCGAAAAGCCAAAGATCTACCTTGACCGGCTCCAGTCCGTCATCTACGAGGTCGCTAAAAAGGGCGACGCCATATTTTTCGGCCGGGGAAGCCAGCTTCTGCTTCACTCTTTTGATTGCGCCCTTCATGTCCTGGTGACAGGCTCCATGGAGAAGAGGATCAAGAGGATGATGGAGGAGAAGGGGGTTGGCAGAGATGTGGCCGAAAAGCTGATTCACCGGTCTGATCACGACAAAAGGGGATTCATTCGGTTCGCCTTTGACGAAGACTGGCTCAATCCCCATCTCTATGACCTCATTCTCAATACCGATAAATTGAGCATCGAATCAGCGGCGAAAATGATCGCGGATGGAGCCCGGTCGGATGAGATCAAGACATGCAGTCTCGATTCCGTGAATTCCCTTGAAAGGCTCTCTCTTCAACGGAAAGTGGAGGCGGCTCTGCTCGAATCAGACATCCCCCATCAAAATCTCTTCGTGACGGTGGAGGATATGGAATCCGTGCGGCTTTACGGTTTTGTAAGTTCTTCAGAAGAAAGGGAGAAGGTTAAGACCATTGTGAAGGGAATCAAAGGGATAAAACATATTACCGATGACCTCTCCATATTGAAACCTTCTGTGGGCGGGGTATGATCGTAAAGAAGAGGAAGAACCAATAACGAATCTGTAAGATGATAGGTCTGGATAATGCCCGCCATTTCCTGGCCAGCCCCCCTCCAGTGAGGGGGGCTCACTTCATCCTATTTTATGGCCCAAATGAGCCTTCTATGGGCCAAACATCCATCGACAATACCGTTTTTCAATCCGATCCACCCATTCATAGAGGATCACCCCTAAAATCCCCATCCCTATGATCCCGGCGTACATGCCCAGATAATCGAGGATGCTCCAGGCGTCTAAGATGAAAAACCCCAGGCCATTCTGTGTGGCAAAAGACTCGACAAAGAAGAGGACGGCAATCGAAGTGCCAATGCTGATCCTCAGAGAGGTAAGGATTTTCGGAAGGCACGCCGGAAAAATGGCATGAAAAAAAATCTGCTTCGGATTGGCACCGAGAGAGAGGACGGAGAGGATCTGCTCTTCATCGATGGCCTTCGAGGCATCCCGGGTCGTCACCAGAATCTGAAAGAAGACGATGATGAAGATGATAAAGACCTTGGAGAGATCACCCAGCCCGAAGAGGAGAAGGATGAGGGGAAGAAAGACGATCTTGGGGATCGGATAGATGAGGTAGATCAGAGGCGAAACGAGGTGATCGATCCTTCTCCGTCTGCCCAGGTAGAGTCCGATCGGAACTGCTGTGATCAGAGCCCCCAAGAGGCTCAGAAGAATTCGATAGGCGCTCACCAGAAAATGGCCTCCCAACCCTCTCTCCAGACTGACTGGAAGGATTGAGAAAACGGTGTGAGGATAAGGGAGGATCGGAGTTTTTAAGAGAAAGGCGAGGAGATACCAGAATGCAAAAACCACTGCCACTGCGATAACGGTTCGACCTTTAAACATCCATCACCTTCGATGTTGTAGTTGCATAAAAATTATATAAAACCTAAATTGAGCGATTCTTTCGAAAGGAACCTGTAGCCGCAGGCTTTAGCTTGCGTTTTTAAATCACCCATTGGGTGATTCGTAGGGCAAGGCTTCAGCCTTGCAT
>JASEIE010000296.1 GCA_030024065.1 Thermodesulfobacteriota bacterium | reverse complement strand
ACAAATTCGAGGCTTCCACCGGAACCGGGCATCAGAACGATGATCTGACCATCCTGGACAAAAGGGGCACAGGCTTCAGCCATGGCTTTATGTCCGAAGGCGGGTGTGACGACAAAGAGAACCTCCGCATCTTTGATGGCCTGTTGAATATCGATGGTAGCGAGATTCAACTTTGCTGTCCCGTCGATGGAGACCCCTTCAATACGAATCTCCTTTGTCCGGAGTACTCTTTCAAAGGATTCGCCAAATTGAGGGAGTTCGAAGAAGTTGACTTTATATCCGTTAAGGGAAAGGTTTGCAGCGACCGCATGCCCCCCATTCCCTCCGCCCAATACCGCAACTAAATCCTTCTCCATACTAATCCTCCCTAATCCTCCACGAGGTGTGCCCTCTTGTTTATAATTTAAAAACAAAAATTTAAATACTCTATTTCCTTAAAAAAAACAAGGGTTGAAAATCGATCCTTTTGGTTTTAAAATAAAGTAAGGCAAAATTGATAAAAAAATAACAAATTAAAAAGGAGGTAGAGAGATGAAGTCAAATCGGATCGTAACCATCGTTCTTGTTCTGTGTTTAGTCTTTGGAGTCAGTGGGATGGCAGGTTCTCAGGAGTTGAATTTGAGGGATTATAATGCCCTGATTGTAAAGGACCTTGAAGTTCCCTCGGGCTCCCCTGCCCCTGAGTCAGCGGGCGGGCAGATGGCTGAAAAGGCGGTCTATCAGCTTAAAAGATATTCTGAAAAATATAAACTCTTTGATACAATCGTCAAAGAAGGAAGCAAAGGGGCTATGGAAGTTCCTTCTGGAAAGAAAGTCCTCATCCTCAAAGGAGAAGTCAAAGAATATTCGAAGGCAACCGTAGGGAGGCGGATCGGACGCTCCTTTATTCCGGGAGGCGAGTTCACCGGCACGTCCGCCTTTGCGGCCCGTTACCAGTTCGTTGACAAGGAGAGCGGAAAAATGGTTTATGAAACCGACCTGAGGACGACTTCCACTGGTTCAGAGGACACGGTGGAATATGCGATGGACAGAAACGGCGAGGCCCTGGCCAAACTCATCACCAAAATGAAGGGAAGATAATTCTATGGGCTGACTAACCCGCTAAAAAAATAAGCCCCATTCCATTATTCAAGGGATGGGGCTTTGATGTTTCATCAGGTTCTTATTTCGTTATGATTCTCCAGTGAATGGGAATGATGCTTTTATTGTTTTTTAGCGGCGGGATATAAACTCCTCCTCCCACTCCCACATAGGCCGTGGTCGTTCCTCCGATAAAAGTGATGATTACTCCCGAGGGAATGGAAGGACCGATAATCTCAGATTGGTCTTTCTGTTGAGAGATGACTCCATCCAATGAATCATCAAGGTTAAAGGCCGCGCTTCCAGACATATATTTAAAGGCATAGAGCCTTCCTTCCCCTTCTTTCAAAGCACAGATATCACCCGATTCGTCGAATGTGGGGGTGAAGGTAGTATAGTAAACAACACCGTCAAAGACCACAGAATGGGAAAGGCTCTTTTCTCCGGCGTTTTTCAAACGGATATACCAGCCACTCTTGGCGCTCAAAGCGTTCTGAGTTGCTTTCTCATCCGTCACATCAACCAGATCGGTTTCCGTCAACGTCTGGGATGAATTGGTGTCCTTGACAGCATAGAGACGGTTCTCAAACATGACATTCTTCGGGTGCTCGCGATCCCCTGTCCCGAAGAAAAGCATCTCAAAATTTCCCTTTTCAAGAGTGACATCAGGCGGATAAAATATCTTTCGTTTCTGACTCAGGCCGGGGTTAGAGTCAAAGATGATCTTTGCCGTCCACTTGTTCGTCTCCGGATCTCCGATATCAAAACGCCACATCTGCCCACCCGTATCTCCCACATAAAGCCGGTCAATGTAACCATCTCCGCCGTAGGCATCTACCCTTGAAATATCACTCGGGATGCAAAATTTCATCTTGTCATTTTGAGCGCGGGTATAGCTCCAAATGTGGTTTCCGGTTAAGACATCGAATACATAAACCCCCCTCCCTTTTGTGTCATTTCCGGTCACAGGTTCATTATCCTGATTTGTGTCATAACCGGCTCCGATAAAGGCGGCGATCCTATCTCCGGCCGAAAGTTTTATCTTCCCAATCAGAGGGGTGCTCCATGTCTGACCCATTTCCCCGAATCCTGTTGTGGATGGGCTGATATCATATAGAAATTTTGGCTTCACCGGATCTCTTATGTCGAGGGCAATATAGCGGTTTCCACCCCTCCGGAGACCGAAGATCAGGATGCCTGTGGTTAGATTTCCGTTGCTGTCTCTCTGCATATAGACCTTGGGAGCGCCGTCCACGAAGAACTGAAGTGGTTCTCCGTTAAAATTTTTTAAACTGGGTAATTGATCGCGAGGAATAAACCCCCACATTTCTTCGCCTGTGGCATCATCGAAGGCCTGAAGCATTCCACTGTTCGAACCGACAAAGATGACAGAGCGGTTCGGATAATGGATGACCAGGGGTCTCGAATGAATAAAAGCCCCCTGTATCCAGCTCCTCTTTACATTGGTGTCCCCATCCGGCACACCGGTCACGCCTTCCCAGTCATATGCATCCAGACCATGCACAAAATCAATAATTTTATTTCTTCCCGCAATGTCCCCAGATGAAAGCCCCAACATTGTTGGAGTAATAGGGCTGCTATTAGTGAGCTTATCATAATAAAAAGCATTTGACGAATCGGTTAAATCGGCTTCCGTCTCTAAATAGGTATATATTTTTCTCGGGGTTGTCCTGTCCCAAAGAATTTTGCCGACTCCTCCTTTTTCAACATCCTCTCCATCTGGTCCGTCATCTTCCTTAGTCCAGTAAGACCATGCCGAATCTTTAATCTTATTTTCAGAATCCATGATCAGTTTGCCTTTGGCATCGAGGATATCACCCACCTTGATGTTCAGGTCTGTAACGATCACATTGTTTCCGTCAATGATCTTTCCATCCTTGTTCTTGGTGGCAATGGCGTATTTCTTGATGTTTCCTTTCCAGAAACTCTTTTCCGTGGGTTTAAACATTGCCAGATACATGCGGTTTCCGGCGCTCGTTTTTTCCATCTGGCTGATCGGAACAACCGGCGCCACATAGGAGGTGCTTTCCTTCAGAACTTCTGCAATGAAGGTCTGAAAGGCGACGTTAAAGTCTTGTGAGCTATAGACATAGAAGTATTTCCCGCCGCCGTTTCTCGCTGTGCTTTCGAGCAGGGAGTGAGTCATACTAAACCCGATCGTATAGGTTTTAATATTCTGCTTGCTGGTGGGTGTTCCTGGACTTAAATCGAGATTAAAAAGAGATTGAGCAACCAGAGCTAGATCACCCGTATCTTTGGTAGGGTCTCCGTCTGAAATGATCAGAACATAATTTTTCTGACAGGAATATTGGACAGGAATTTCACCATTTTGAAAATAAGTTGCTCCCATACTTAAGGTCTCTGCAAGGGGCGACCAGGTTTCATTCTTTAAGCTGGAAAGGTTCTGGAAAAGTGCGGTTTTTCCATTCTTGTTTTCATCAACAAAGCCCAGCAATCTTCCTCCATTTGCATCATCATTAAGACCAGGAATGTTCCCATATTCCATTTTTGTATCTTTATTATACTTTACCGTTTGTCCCGATGGCGTAGCATTGTTAAAAGCCATGACGGCAAAACGGACTCCGCTCGTGGTGTTAATATAACTATGGATGATCCCGTTGGCCAGACCGAATCTGGGCCGGCTCCCTCCGGGACCTCCTGCAAGTTGAAGGTAATTTCTGAAATTGCCGGTCTGGAAATCTTTTTTATTGATTCCGCACCCTGCATTGGAATAATTGATCGCTTCTCCGAAGAGGGAAAGGTAGTTTGCTGTGAGATCTAGACAGGAACCGTTCCATAATACCCAACTGTTTCCTGATTTAATATAAACCGCATCCCTTGGATAAATTGTCGCAGGTGAATAGTCGCTGTAGTTGATCGCCGGATCATAAATTTGACCTGAGCTAACCTCGTCCATGCTTGCGGAATTGTCCAGAATAATCAGGACATTCGGAGGGATATTCACTCCCGATAAGACATACAGGTCGGTGTCCAGGCCATAACAGAATGGGAGGGTTGTAAAAAGTATCGAAAAAATCATTATTCCTAAAAACAGGGTTTTTATGATTTTCATCGGTCAATTTCCTCCTTGCAGAGTGGGAATCAGTCTGACCACTTTCTGCTGGATCGTGCAGCTGGAACGGGTGGCGCCCGTATCGATTTGATCCGTTCCAGTCGATTCGATGACGTAGTGTACGAACTCAAAATTGCCCGTGGCGCTAAACCCGGAACCTCTCGGCGCTCCAACCTGGGTATCATCATAATTGATGTTGACTTTGGCGCCGGTCGGGTTTGGATTTTTTGCATCGGTGAAGGGATCGTATTTGTTGTTGTTGTATTTGCCCGGTAGATCAAAATTTTCAATATTGGCTACTGTCACCTGGACACCGCTGTCAGCGGAGAAAAAGGCATTGGTGGACCCTCTTTTATGGCCAGAGATCATTATTTCAAAGATAGAGGTGAAAGAACCAGCGATCCCGATCATTGTGAAGACAACCATCATAATGAGCGCAATGACCAGGACAGCGCCGGATTCGTCTTTTAAAATATTTATTTTCTTTGTCATTTTTGAAACTCCTTTTCGATCCATCATCTCATACATAAATTTCTTAAGGTCACAGCAGATTCCAGGGTCCTCGGCGACATCATCTTCTGGTCTTCCGCAGTCACCTGCTGGGGCCTTGCCGTTAACCGGACGCGAACAGCAACTACACTTCCTGTGCCGATGGCTCCAACCTGGACCCAATTACCGTCCATGGCTTTGTCATCGCCTGTATCCACCCCATAAGTGAATTGGAGGTCTTCCACATTCTCCAGCAGGGTCTCCTCAGGGCCGGCTACGCTCGAACCATCGTTTTTGTGTGTGGTCAACTTCCGCCTCAGCGTTTGGGAACCGGC
>JASEIE010000295.1 GCA_030024065.1 Thermodesulfobacteriota bacterium | reverse complement strand
CGCCGCTGACCTGAGCCACTTCTGAGAGAAGAGAATTTGAATTCATCATTGACCTCGCCTCATTGAAGGGATGGTTCCTCCAGGATAGGTTGTGTTTGAGGTTGGACAGGGAGTTCAATCGTAAAGGTCGTTTCTTCACCGATCTTACTCTCCACGCTTATTTTCCCTCCATGGTCTTCCACAATTCCATAAGAAGTGGCGAGACCCAATCCCGTACCCTTTCCCACCTCCTTTGTCGTGAAGAAAGGATCGAAGATGCGGGTGAGGTTCTCTTCGGGGATGCCTTCGCCCGTATCCGTAAATTCGATCAAAACAGTCTTCCTATCCGGAGATGGCGCAGTGGCGATGGTTAATGTCCCGTTGCCATGCATTGCCTCTGCCGCATTGACGATAATATTCATAAAGACCTGTTTCAGTTGACCGGCATTTCCCCTGACAAAGGGTAAGAAGGGGTCGAGTTCCTTTAGAATCTGAATATTGTGAAACAGGGCTTGATTGACCAGGAAGAAGAGGCCGTCATTGATCGCCCGATTGATATCTGTGGGCTCCTTCTTCGGTTCGGTCTGACGGGCAAATTCCAGTAGGCTTTTGACGATATCTTTACAACGGCCAGCCTCCTGAACGATTCTTGCCAGATCGCCTCGATTGGAATCATCCTCCGGAAGGTCTTCCATCATCAGGCTTGAGTAGATGAGAATGCCACCCAGAGGATTGTTGATCTCATGGGCGATACCTGCGGCAAGCTTTCCAAGGGACGCCATCTTCTCTGAACTGACTAATTGAAGGTGGGTCTCCTGGAGTTTCTTTTCCATCACGATACGGGGTCTCAAATCGGTGAAGATGCCGACACTCGCAATCTCTTGTCCTGCTCCGTTGTAAATGAGAGCGGCTGAGAGATGAATCGGGATCTCCTCTCCGGCTTTATTAACGACATTAAACTGAGTAGGATTGAGTTTCCCGGCCCCGCCGTATTCCGGACTTCGAAGTTTCTTCATGACCTCTTTGGCCACTCCCTCCGGATAGATCTGTGTGATGTGAATTTCGCCAATGACCTCTTCAGCCTTATGTTCGGTGAGGGCTTCCGCTCCTTTATTGAAGATGAAGATATTCCCTTTCATATCCGCGGCGATGATTCCATCCACAGAGCTTTCGATCAGATTCATGAAGAACTCATTGGCCTCACGGAGTTCATCTTCAATTCGTTTCCTTTCTGTGATATCCAGGTTGATCCCTTCGTAGCCAACAATCTCTCCTCTTTCATCCCAGACGGGATGGCCGGTCAACAGGACCGTAATCTTCTCTCCGTTTCTCTTCTTGAACTCCACCTCCAGATCCTTGACATAGCCATCCTTTCCAATCCTTTTCTGAAAGATCTTCCGATCTTCCGGATTGACATAGAGATCTTGTTCGATATCGATTTTGAGAAACTCTTCTTTCGTGGAATAGTCCAGCATGTCGAGGAGGGCTTGATTGCAATCCAGGAACCTGCCTTCCTTCGAACTGATGAAGAGGCCATGCCTCACCCTTTCAAAAAGCCTCCGGAGCTTTTCTTCGGAGTCCTTCAAATCCCTTTCAAATTTTTTCCGGTCCGTGATGTCCTTGAGATAGGCGTAGCCTTTACGAACCCCATTGGATGTCTCGGCGAGGGCAATACAGACTTCAGCCTCCTTGACCTCACCGGTGGAGGTTATCAGATGGGCTTCCGTACAGGTTTTCTCCCCATATCGTTCAGGATGGATGAAGATATCCTCAACAAAGGATTGATGAGGTTTGTCCAGGAGCGAGAGAACGGTCATCTTCAATAACTCTTCGTTCGAATATCCGGTGATATCCGAGGCCATCCGATTGGCGAATTCGATCCGATGATTTTTGTCAAACACGAGGATCCCGTCATTTCCGAGTTCGGCAATGGCCTGAAACATCCCGGCCTCGACCCTCTTGTCAACAAGGGCGAGCCGCCCGGTCGGCCTTTTTCTCTTTGTCGGTGGAGATAATTTCTTCGCCATCATCTCTTTTGAAATCTCTCGTCTTGGTTTTAGGGTTAGGGTGACGAAGCGCGTTTCGTCATAAGGTTACGTCACTCGGTTTTTTATTATTGGACTCAACCATTCGACCTTAAATGAAACTGGCCTCCTTACCCATCAACCATTTCGTTTTTTCCTTTATAGCCCTACCTGGTCGAGAAGGGCAGGGATCAGATTCTCCCAACCGATGGGAATGATCTGGATGCCCTGGCAGAGCGGTCTCATCGCCCTGATCAGATCTCCGGCGATTTCAATACTTGCCTTCTGTTTGTCCGAAGCCTTCATCAGTCGATCGATTATCGAATCCGGGATCGAGGCTCCTTCCACATGTTTGTTGATATATCGGGCCATACCGACCGATTTGAGCAGCGCGATGCCCGCGATGATGGGGACTTTGAAATGGGCGACCTTCTTGATGAAATTTTCCAGAAGTGCTTGATCATAGATGGAATTGGTGAAGAAGAAGTCGACCCCAAGGCGGATCTTCTTCTCCATATCCATCACCTCCAGGTCGAGGACATGGCCTTTTGCCGAGGCGTTGACCTGGGACCCTACAAAGAATTGGGGTTTTCCTTTGAGATCGTTGCCCATAAGGTCATAACCCTCTTGAAGGCGTTTGACCGCGCCGAGCAAGCCCATCACATCGAGATCGAAAACAGGTTGGGCTTCGAAATGATCTCCGATGGAAGGATGATCTCCCTGGAGGACGAGGATATTCTTCAGACCCAGGGCAGAGGCATTGAGAAGGTCGGATTGAATCGCCAGTCGGTTTCGATCGCTACAGGAGAGGTTGTAGATCACATCGAGCCCCTTTTCCTTCAGCAGGGCACAGACCGAAAGGGATCCAAGCCTCATGATGGAATTCTGGAGGTCCGGAACATTGACCGCATCCACACGGCCCCTCAATCGTTCCGCATTTTCATAAACCTCCGAGAGGTCCGTGCCCTTTGGGGGCTGGAGTTCAACAACGACTGCAAATTTTCCTGAATCCAAACGTTCCTTGAATGTCATAGGCTTTCTCCTGAATTTTAATCACGGGTACCAGAATATCAGGATATCAGGTCGTGGATATCAGACCATCAGGGTATCCGGTTAAAAAATTTATTTCTGTTCTCCTGATTTTCTGGTATCCTGCTTCCTGATCATCCGGTCGCCTGGTTACCCATTCTATCCTACCTTGGGACGGGGTAACAATCCGGCCATTTCGGTGATCTGACTGACCATCTGCTCCCATTCGATGGCCATGATATGAACCCCGTGAACCCCTTCGATCTCTTTCAGTTCTTGAATCTGTTCCACACAAATCTTGATTCCCTCTTCAGCCGGTTTTTTTGCCTTGACGACTCGATCGATGATCTCGTCAGGGATGATGATGCCGGACACATTCTTGGCCATATATCGGGCCATACCTCCAGATTTGAGGGGGGTGACACCCCCCAGAATGTGGACCCTTTCATGAAGCCCTCGATCACGCACCATCTTCATCCATTCCTTAAACCGATTCATATCATAGATGCATTGGGTCTGGATGAAGTCTACGCCTGCCGCCGCCTTCTTGCCCAATCGAATGGCTCGAAATTCGAAAGGATCACCGAAGGGATTTTCTGCGGCACCGATGAAGAGTTTAATCTCCCCCTCGATCTTCTCCTCTCCACCGAGAAGCGTCCCTTCATCGCGCATCGTCCGCACACATTGAATCAATTGAATGGAGTCCAGGTCGTGAACGTTCTTCGAATCCACCTGATTCCCAAAGGTGTGATGGTCTCCGGAGAGGCAGAGCATGTTCTTGATGCCCAAGGCCGTGGCACCGAAGATGTCGCTTTGAATGGCGATGCGATTACGGTCCCGGGTGACCATCTGCATCACCGGCTCCAGGCCCATCTGAATGAGTAGGGAAGAAGTGGCGATGCTTGACATCCGGACAATGGCCGTCTGATTATCAGTGACATTGACCGCATCCACATACCCCTTTAGGAGATCCGCCTTTCTTTTGATTACGCTGATGTCATTACCTTTTGGAGGACCCAGCTCACCCGTGACTGCAAAAAACCCTTTCGCTAAAATCTTTTCCAGATTGCTCCCTGCTTTCATACCTTGAGATCCTCCCTCATAATCCTTCTCAGTCCACTATCCCTCGATTCCACACCCCATCGTTTTGCCGGGATGATTTCCTCCATCTTGTAAAGCTGGCCCAATGTCTTGAGCCGATCGTAGATGAGTTGCCAGGCACAATCGGCTTCTTTTTTGATTTCACATTTCCCTTTAGAGGAACCACCACAAGGTCCGTTGAAGAGCTGTTTTGCACACCGGGAGATCGGGCAGATTCCTCCGGTCTTTTCGAGAATGCAATTTCCACAGGCCTGACACCGTTCCTCCCAGACTCCGTGGGTTACTGTTTCACCCAGAAAGGTTGTATTGACACCCGGGAAGACCGGAGTCTTTGGAAAATGGCGCGCCAGTGTCTGAACACCCACTCCGCAGGCGATGGAGAGGACTGCCTCCACCTTCTGAATGGTTTCAGTCAACTCCAAGGCAAACTCAGGTTCACACTGACGGGCAGGCGTTGTCTCCAGGATCTCGATCTTTTTTCCAATTTTCTTTCTTGCCATCGTGAGACTCGAGGCCAGCAGCGCCACCTCCTTCTCACCTCCCGCATGGCAAACAGTGACACAGGCCCCACATCCTGACAGCAGGATCCTATTGTAGGGGTTGAGGTATCTTAATATCTCATCCATCGGTTTCTGTTCAGCTTTGATCATCTATTCCTCCCATTTTTAAATCCGAAGCACGAAATCCCTGCCTGCGCCTGCCTGCCGGTAGGCAGGGCAGGCAGGCGAAACAAATCCGAATCTCAAATTTTCAAAACTAATTCCATTTGTTTTGAGTTTAGGCCCTTAGGGAATCGATATCGACAAAAGATTGTCGATATGCTCGACACAGTTATCGTGTCAGTTCGTAGCGCCCTCGTTTATCG
>JASEIE010000294.1 GCA_030024065.1 Thermodesulfobacteriota bacterium | reverse complement strand
CCCCATCCGCATCTAAACCCTCCCCCCTTTGCCCTCCGGGTCAGAGACCGCTCTCTCCGAGCCAGAGGCTCTTCTGAGCCGGAGGCTGGGTCGGAGACCAAAGGGAGGAGAAATATTTCCCCCTCTTTGGTAATCCTTTTCCTGTCATAGACAGGCAAAGATGGGTTAGGGGAGATTTTATAAAGCATAGTTGAGATTAACCATTTTCAAATCCCCCCTCTCCCCCCTTTTTCAAAGGGGGGGACTTGATTTTCACCTCCCTTTCGTAAAGGGAGGTAGGGAGGGATTTCGGGGGGCCATTTCATACGGCACCCTATTTACGAAATGGACTACTTAGTGAGGAAACACTTGCTACTTTGCCACTCCTGCTGCAGTGCCGATGAAGGTTCCGGATGTTGTACCTGTATAGGTTCCAGCGCCTGCACCCCCGAAGCTAAATGATCCTGGATAAGAACCAATTCCATAAGGTGACTCTCCATTTTTAATAGTCGAAAGCCATTTGTTATCACTCCATTTATTTACATGGAATGTTGAGGTAATCCCATTAGAGCCTGTTAAAGGAATACGAAGATCCTCTGGATTTCCAGCATAGGCCCCATATACATTACCTGTTGCCCAGATGAATGGTTTTTCCCCGCTATTTGGAGCAAAGAAGATCACATCTTTAATTCTATATGATCCTGACGACAAATCTATACTATTACCACCTTTGCTCTTAGATCCTTTAAGGTCAGTCCTTCCAATCTCAACGCATGGGATGTTCAATTGTTGAAGCTTTGCCATGCCTTCAATGGTCTGGGTCATAGCAAGAAATCTACTTGTCTCAAGGTTTATCCCAACTTGAATGGCCTGCCAATTCATACCCTCGTATGTACCAATGGTTTCCCCAACGCTTATCCATGTGGAAGGAGGTATAGTATCAGAATTAATATTTGCACCCAAAGTAGCCCCATAGCCAAGGGTTGAACCATAAATCTTGCCATCGGACCACTTCGTGCCTGTAGTCTCAGTTCCAGAGCGATAATCACTTTCCTTCGATGTGGTTGAGAGACTCCATGTATCAGATATTGATTCTGTATATGTTCCGAATACCTTAGTCCGCCATATAGCCAGCTCCTGTTTGTCCGCAGTATAATTTCCAGAAAGGTAAACTTCTCTCTTTTTAGAATTATCCGTGTCTAAATAAATATCTCCTATGGTTTCCCCAGAATCATTAAGGAAATTGCCTGCTAAAACAAGTCCTCCTTCTCCGTCCGAGTCTGGTCCCCTCACTTTAATAACATTTCTATAGAAATAAATTTCCTCAGGATCAATTCCTGTGCTACTGAGAATTTGAATCGGATATATTCTCCCGCCCATTTCGAACATATTGATGTCGGGATAGGTTGTTCCTGTTAGACTTCCTTTTAAATAGCCAGCATTTCCACTTGGATCTATATAGAGACCCACAAATCTCCCTTCCATGGTATTATCTTCTAAATCTGTCCCTACAAGAAATCCACCATAGGCACCTTTATCGGAAGTGATAATTGGGTATTTAATTTTAAGACCAGGGGTTTCAGCATCCTCTGTCCCTCTAAATACACCGCTCCACCAAATGTAAGGAGACCCCTCCATAAAAATCTGCCTCTCTCCTATGATTGTTACAGAGGCTGGGCTCGCCTCTATTGCTGTCCACAGAGAGGATGTGCCTCCCATTAAACCTGTAAGGGATCCATAAGCATCCGGCCCCCCATCGTAATAGATTAAATCACTATATACTCTGTTTCCAAATTGAAGAGGCGTTGAAGAGAATGTGCCCAAACCCTGCTCTATTACCTGCCAGGTCTCTCCATCATATGTTCCTCCAACCACTCCTGTTCCTCTCCCCAAACTGGTTTGCGTTAAATTAGTAAAGTTTGATGCACCAAGAAGTAGACTGCCGACCTCAGACCCTGTTGCAATAACATTCATCTTGGATAACCAATAGCCCTCCTCGCCTTCGCCCCTAAAGGACATCCCTCCTGCAACCATTGGAAACTCCTCCATCACTTTTGGAGGAGTCCCTCCAATACTGTATGAAATCTTCCATCCACCCCAATTTTGATTGTAAATCTCTGCAATTGCACTATACATAGGATCAGCATCACCCGATAAAACACCACCGTTATTATGTACATACCCAAAAAGAGTATATCGTCTTAGATCAAATGATAATGAGTTGGTTGGCGTTGTATTTCCTAAAGAATCTTTCGCATTATATTCAAATGTATAAATACCATCCGAAACATCCGTGAGGCTCACTTGACCGGACGATGAAGAAACCCAATCCCCTCCATCAAATCGGTAAAAAAGGGTGGCTTGAATATTACTTAAAAGAGTAAAATTGATTGTGGATAAATCAGGACCAAATTGAGGAGCTGTGCTTGAAAGTAGAGAAACAGTAAAACCTCCTGTAACTCCACCCGTTTGCCAAATGTTTTCCCTCCTTTCTAACAATTCCCAAGGGATAAGATATTGCTGAAGGTAACCTGCTCCCACTTTTATGGGTTGCGTTGGAGGATCGTCGCTAGAGACATAAGAGATAGCCCCTGCAGGAATGATAACCACGATCGATGGATTCGCCGGATTAAAGGCATAAACAAAACCACCTATACATAATACCCAAGTTACCCCTGCCTCGTATGAAACACCTAAAGTGGTTCCCCTGACCCCTGCCACTGCATTCGGCGTGTGAATCTCAAGCTTGTTGCCCTCGGCAAAAGCCGCCACCCTCTTAACAAACTCCGTTGCCGCTATCGCCTGAACCTTACCCCGATGTAACCTGATAATTCCTTTGCTTCGATCCGCCTCAACCGTGTATTCCTGAATCTCCGTACGTGTATTCTGCGCAATCCTCAGAATATTCTTGTTAATAAACGTAATCTCAGCCCTACTGTTGCTCTTGGCCCTGTAGATATCACCCACATCAACAAGGTCTCCTCGGCTGACTGGAGTGGCAACCGTTTTGCCGGGTTTTAGAACATCCACCTTGCCTTCCACGTAGGTGACTTTCCCGACAGGGGCGGCAAGGGCAATATTGGCGGCGAAAAGGAGCAATATTCCGAAGAATATGAAAGCTCTTTTCATAAATACCTCCCTCCGGTTTTGTCAAAATTATACATAACGACTTAAATCAAAACCCCATCATCAAGGCTAAAGCCTTGAGTTACAGTTTGATAAAGGTACGTAACTCAGGCCTTCAGGCCTGATCCAAGCGCTTTTAATACCTGAATTCCAGGCCTACGGAAACGACATGCCTCTTGTAATCGTATATCTGAATGTTCGAAATGTCTCTCGAATAAGTATAATTTGCTACGGCATCCAGATTTTTAAAGAGACTGTATATGAGGGCAAACGACCCTGAATAGATATTATCGGCTCTCTTCTTTAAGAATACGGTGTGTCTGTTTGAATAATCCGTAAAGATTGATTCCGCCGAGAGTTGAAGTTTGAATGACCGAATAAGGGGATAGAGGAGGTTGCCGCTGAATCGATGCTGGGTGTAGTCCCAGTTCCTGCCGTCGGCATTCTCTTTAGAGGGTGAATATTTAATGTTAATCAGGCCCTCTCCCCCCCTCAGGAAGTAGGTCCAACCAAAAATTGCGGCCCGGTTATATGCATCCCTGTCTTCATCATCGCTGATGGGCCTTTGAAGATATCCTTTTCGATAATATCCGACCGAGACTTCCCCTATGCTGTTCTCACCGGTCATAAACCTGAAAGTGGGTTCAATGCCTTTAAGATTCATATAGCTTCTTCTCTTCAACCAATTATAACCGTATACCATAGGCACGCTTAAGGTAACCTTTCCGAAATTATAGCCCGGGACGGCGCTGATGTTTGAGTTAAATGATTGATATGACGTCAGGTCGGCGTAGGTGTCTGAATACAAGGAGTACTGGAAGGAGAGATTGAAAGGGGATTTAAAAGAAAAAGGAGCCGTATATCCAATCCTCAATGAATTATTGAGGATATGATCCTTCTCATTCGATACCATGTCTCTAACAGGTCCTGAGGTGGGTCTCAGGACGACATTGGTATCGAATTTATAGGCCATTCCCACGCTCAATCTCCAGGGTTTCTCCCTTTCGATCTTTGCTGTTAAGTACTTTTCATAATCTCTTGCATATAAACCCATTTCTGTAGTTGGATCAATAGACAATGTAAACCTGAAACGGTCCCTTGCTTCTTTTAGCCTTCCCTCCTTGACAAGGGCATTGGCAATATGGAAATCTGCTGACTGGGCGAGATTTTTATCCAACTCCTTCGCCTTCTCGAATGCAGAAATCGCCTCCCTTGTCTTCCCTTCTTTTGCCAGGGCCAACCCTTTTAGGAATTGCATCCGGGCGGGGAAAACCTCCTCCTTTTCTCCAACCTCGATCCATTTCTTTGCCTCTTCTAATTGATTGGTTAGATAAAGAACGTCGATTAACTCTGGCAGGGCCTCTTTGATTTTAGGGGTGAGGGTGACGGCATCTCTCAGGAAAGGGATGGCTCCTTTATAATTCTGGAGGTGTTTGTAGGTAATCCCGAGGAAGAAGGCTACCTGTGAGGAGGAGGGATCGATCTTCCTGGCTTCTAAAAAAAGTTCGAGAGCCTCCTCAAAGTTCTCGTCTTTAAACTCCTTTAAGCCTTTTTCAAAAGGAGTTTCAGCACATACAACTCCAAAAACAGAAAAAAAGATGGAACAAAATATAATAGCCAATATTTTCTTAGCCAACATACCCCTCTCCTTTCCAGGATGAAGCTATGAAATGTCTGTTATCAGGAGTTTGGCTTAGATTAAATGAATAACCTTTTTATTATCAAAACATTATAGAACTGAAATTAAGATGTCAAACAAAATCATCGACAGATTCGAAGACCATCAGTAACCATTTCTTGATCTTTCTAACAATTGTTGGTATCTTTTACCTAAATTGAGCGATTTTTCGATATTAATTATTGTCTGTCCATAAACAGCGTTTTCCGTCATGCCGGACTTGATCCGGCATCCAGAAGGT
>JASEIE010000293.1 GCA_030024065.1 Thermodesulfobacteriota bacterium | reverse complement strand
CATGGAAACTGCAACGGTCATCCCCCGGTCTTTGAACGAGCCGGTCGGGTTGAGGCCTTCATACTTGAAAAAGAGCCTGACTCCGGAGAGGACCTCTTTGCTGATCCGGGAAGATGGAATGAGAGGGGTATTTCCCTCTAAGAGGGTAATAACATTCTCTTCCTTTATCACCGGCAAAAAATCCCAATACTCCATGATCACTCCACGCCACATGTTTTCACCCCATTTTCCATTTCGGATTTCGGAATTCGGATTTCGGAATTTCATCCCACATTCCACAATCTGCACTCCGCATTCGGCAATCATTCGATCTCATCCTCCACGCGAATGAACATCGTCTTTCCCTGTATCACTCCCAACCGGTCAATCTCTTTCAGGGCCTGATGGATACTCTTCTCTCTTGCCTCATGGGTCATCATGACCACAGGTACAGCGCCACTGATCTGCCTTCCTTTCTGGATGACCGCAGCAATGCTGATGTCATTCTTTCCTAAAATCCCTGAAATCCTTGAGAGCACCCCAGGGCGGTCCAGTGCGGAAAACCGCATATAGAATGGCATTACCACATCCTCCATCTTCTTCAGTGGAACCCTTTCAATGGCAGATGGCTGGTAGGAAAGAAGAGGGACCCGGCGACCGTTGGCACGAACGAGATGATTCCTGCCCAGTTCTACCAGATCGCCCACCACTGCGCTGCCCGTGGGCATCTGTCCTGCCCCCTGCCCATAAAAGAGGGTCGGCCCCACTGCATCTCCCTTAATATAGATGGCATTAAAAACTCCTCCCACCGTTGAGAGAAGATGTTCCTCAGGGATCATCGTGGGATGAACCCGAGCCTCTATTTTGCCGCCATCGACTTTTGCAATGGCCAGGAGTTTAATCCGGTATCCGAATTCCCGACTGAATTGAATATCAACGGGTGTGATCTCGGAGATCCCTCCGATAAAAATATCTTTAAACCGTATGGGTGTCCCGAAGGCCAACCGGATGAGGATGGTGAGCTTGTGGGCTGCATCAATTCCCTCGATATCATAGGTTGGATCCGCTTCCGCATATCCTTTCTCCTGGGCTTCCTTAAGGACCTCTTTAAACCCTCTTCCTTCGTCTGTCATCTTTGAAAGGATGTAGTTCGATGTTCCATTGAGAATGCCGAAGATCGATTGGATCCGGTTGGCAACCAACCCCTCTTTGATTGACCGGATCAGGGGAATACCTCCTCCGACCGATCCTTCGAAGTTGACATCCACCCCAAAACGTTGAGCCATTTTGAATATCTCGTCTCCATGAAGTGCAAGGAGGGCCTTATTGGCAGTGACAATATGTTTTCGATTTTGGATCGCCTCAAGGATATAGGTCCTGGCCGGTTCGATCCCGCCCATCAGCTCCATGACGATATCGATCTCAGGGTCTCTGATGACCTCCTCGGTCTTGCGGGTGAGGATGCCGGGCCGCAATTTCACTCCACGATCTGTTTCCAGATCCACATCAGCAATCCGTTTCAAAACGACTTTTGCACCCATTCTTTTCTCAATGAGTTTCGAATTTTTCTGGAGGATCTTAACCACACCAGAACCCACTGTCCCAAAACCAATCAGCCCCACCTTAATCTCTTTCATAAATTCTCCCTTAATGTGAGTCGCATAGTCGCTTAGTCTGTTAGTCGGGTAGTTAAAGGCTATAAGACGATCTGACTATCGAACTATGAAACCACTGTTTCCGAACTACGAACTCATCACTCCGAACTTTCTTTACTTCAGCGCCTTCTGGATTCCTTTTACCGCCTGTTTGATTCGGGCCTCATTCTCCACCAGGGCAAATCTCACAAACCCCTCTCCGTACTCTCCGAATCCGATGCCCGGGGAAACAGCAACCTTTCCCTCTTTTAACAGGTATTTGGCAAAATCAATAGATCCCATCTTCTCGAAGGGTTTCGGGATCTCCGCCCAGACGAACATGGTCCCCTTCGGTTTCTCGATCTCCCAGCCCACCCGTTTCAGACCATGGATGAGGGTATCCCTTCTTCTCCTATAAATATCAGATATCTCTTGAACACAGTCCTGATCCTCATTGAGAGCGATGATGGATGCAATCTGAATGGGTTGAAAGGCGCCATAGTCAAAGTAACTCTTCAACCTGGCTAAAGCGGTCAACATCTCAGGGTTACCAACGGCAAACCCAACCCTCCAACCAGCCATATTGTAACTCTTGGAGAGGGAGAAGAATTCCACCCCGATCTCCTTTGCCCCTTTCACCTGAAGAAGACTGGGCGCCTTGTATCCATCGAAGACAATATCCGCATAAGCCAGATCATGGACGATCATCAAATGATGATCCTTTGCAAAGGCAACCATCTCTTCGAAGAAATCCAGATCGACTACCTTCGTCGTCGGATTGTGGGGAAAACTGGCGATCAGCATCTTGGGTTGAGGCCAGGTCTGTTTCGTTGCTGACAGCAGCCTCTGGAAGAAGTCCCCTTCGCCGACCAAAGGGACCGAACGCAGGTCTCCGCCTGCAATCACCACCGAATAAGCATGGATGGGATAGGTCGGATCGGGAACGATGACCACATCTCCCGGACCCAGGGTCGCCAAGACCAGATGCCCGATGCCCTCCTTCGCACCAATGGTGACGACCACCTCTGAATCTGGATCGAGGTCCACATCATAGCGCCGGCGGTACCAGTCAATGATGGCCAGTCGAAGTTTATAAATTCCCTTTGAGGCTGAGTACCGATGGTTCCTCGGATTCTTGACGGCTTCGATCAGTTTATTGATGATGTGTTTGGGAGTGGGCAGATCCGGATTACCCATCCCCAAATCGATGATATCCTCTCCTCTTCTCCGGGCCTCCATCTTCAGTTGATTGACAATGCCGAAGATATAGGGAGGCAACCTCATCATACGATGAAAACCGCCACCCTCCGGGTGAAACACCATGTCTCACTCCTTTCATCCGAAGTCAAATCTAAAACAATAAGATTCAGGTTAAGGTCAAGGTTTAGGATTTTATTTAAACCTCAACCTTAACCTCATCCTCAACCTTTATTTTCTCAATGGTCATTGAGTTAACACACTTTGTAGCTCTTTTCAATTCTGTTAGCCCTGAACCACGTAGGGTTCAGGGCTTCGCCCTTTAAAGCGATAACGACCAATTCAATCGATTCTTCATTTCATCCTATCGTAGCCAGCTCCAGCCTTCCTCTCCATCGCTTCATCAATATATCCTTCAGGGGACGATGAGATGGGTTGTTCAGCTCCGGATCCTTCTCAATGAGTTGAAAGGCTTCTTTTCTGGCTTCGATCAAGATCGTGGCATCCCGGAGGATATGTGCCACTCTGAAATCGGGCAGACCCGATTGCCGGAGGCCAAAGAATTCTCCGGGACCTCTTAGCGACAGATCTTCCTCGGCGATTTTAAATCCATCGGTCGTCCGTTCCATCGCCCGAAGGCGAATCTTTGCTTCTTCAGAAGATCGGTACTGCGCAAGAAGAATGCACTTCGAAGGGTACCGCCCTCTTCCAATCCTTCCCCTTAACTGATGGAGTTGTGAGAGGCCAAACCGCTCGGCATGCTCCACCACCATCACGGAGGCATTGGGGATGTCGATGCCGACCTCGATGACAGTGGTAGCCACCAGGATCTGAATCCTTCCTTCCTTGAACTCCACCATGATCGCCTCTTTCTCATCGCTCTTCATCCGGCCGTGAAGCAATCCGATTCGAAACTCCGGAAAGACATCCTTTTGAAGATGTTCCGCCATCTGGGTTGCATCCCTGAGGTCCAGCTTTTCAGATTCCTCCACCAGGGGATAGACTATGAAGACCTGCCGCCCTTTCCTCACCTCCTCTTCAACAATTCGATAGACCCTGCTCCTTGCGGATTCAGGAAAGACCTTCGTCTCCACAGGCATCCTTCCGGGAGGCATCTCGTCGATCAGCGAGATGTCCAGATCACCATAAACGGTCATCGCAAGGGTTCTGGGAATAGGAGTGGCGGTCATCACCAGAACATCGGGGTTTCCCCCTTTCTTCTTTAATAATCCCCTTTGAACCACTCCAAACTTATGCTGTTCATCGATGATGGCCAGGCCCAGTCGAAGAAATTCGACCTGTTCCTGAATCACTGCATGGGTTCCGATCACGATCTGAACCTCTCCCCTCCGGATGCGGTCATAAATTTCCTCCCTCTCTGAGCCTTTGATGTTGCTCGTCAACAGGGCGACCCGAACTCCCAGGGGTTCCACCCATCGGTGGATATTGAGGTAATGTTGTTCGGTCAGCACCTCGGTGGGTGCCATGATGGCGGCCTGATAGCCGCATTCCACCACTTGAAGGCTGGCCAGGAGTGCAACAATGGTCTTTCCGCTTCCCACATCCCCCTGAATCAGACGGTTCATGGGGTGGGGTTTCTGCATATCCTCCACGATCTCCGCCAGGGCCCTCTCCTGGGCACCTGTTAATTGAAAGGAAAGTTGATTCAGCAGATTTTGTGAAAGCGTCCCTTCGGTTCTAAAAGAGATGCCTGTTTCAAGGGCCACCCCTCTCTTCTTTAACGCAAGCCCCAGTTCGAGAAAGAAAAACTCATCGAAGATGATCCTGCGATGTCCGTCTGACCGTTGGAGATTGAGCCTCTCCAGCGATTCTCCATCGGGTGGGAAATGAACCCTCCGAAAGGATTCTGTGAAATCGATCAGATCCTGTCGCTCCACAATCTCATCGGGAATGGGACTCGAAAGTTCATTTGCAAAATGATCTATGATGCTCTTCATCAGACGGCGCAATGTCCTCTGATAGAGACCCTCTGTTTCGGAATAGATGGGAACGATCCGTTTAAAGTTAAGATAATCTTCCTCGATATCCCCCTCCACGATCTCCACATCAGGATGATGGATCTCCTTCTGGTAATTGAACCACCTCACCTCGCCGGAAAAGATCAATCTTCGTCCTTTTTTAAATCTCTCTTTCAGATAACGCTCATTTCCACGGAACCACTTCAAGGTGATCGTGCCGCTTCCATCGCCCGCAACAACC
>JASEIE010000292.1 GCA_030024065.1 Thermodesulfobacteriota bacterium | reverse complement strand
GATGAGACGTGTTTGAGACTTCTTGCCCTGAGACAGCCCATGGCAGTGGATCTACGTTTTATCACCTCCACCATGAAAATCATCACCGATCTGGAACGAATGGGAGATCAGGCAGTCAATATTGCGGAACGGGCCATCTCTTTGAACCAGGAACCCCAACTCAAACCCTATATCGATATACCAAGGATGGCTGAGATTACCCAAACAATGGTCAAGGATGTCCTGGATGCCTTTGTAAACCGAGATTCCAAATTGGCGCGTTCCGTATGCGAAAGAGACGACCTCGTCGATGGGTTAAATGACCAGGTCTTCAGGGAGCTCCTCACCTATATGATTTCAGATCAGAAGACTATCACGAGAGCAGTCCATCTGATCATTGTCGGTCGATGTCTCGAACGCATTGCTGATCATGCCACGAACATTGCTGAAGATGTGATCTTTATGGTGGACGGCCTGGTGATCAAACACCATGCTGATGTCAAAGAAGAAGCAAAGAAAGAAGGTTAAGGTTAAGAAGCCCGTATCGTTAATAAAAATAAAAGGCTACGTTTATCGTCTCTTAATTCTTTGCACGTAACCTTAATCAGTAACCGAAACGCCTGCCTGCCGGTAGGCAGGGGCATCGTTACCCTAACCATAGAAATCGTAATTTAAAGAGATTAAATCCATGCACCATAAATATGATATCGATCCTGAAATCCTAAAAAAACAGGCGATCGTTGAAACCTATCGTTCCAGTGGCCCGGGGGGGCAAAGAAAGAATAAGACGGAGACCGCTGTCCGGCTGAAACATCTTCCCTCTGGCATCACAGTGACGGCAACGGAACATCGGCTTCAATCGCAAAATCTGAATCAAGCGTTTGAGAGACTTCAGAAGCGCCTGATGAAGTTGAATCGACCGAAAAAGAAACGCATTCCTTCGTCTGTCCCATTAAAAGCGAAAGAAAAAAGGATAGAGGAAAGGAAGATTCACTCTAAAAAGAAACGATTCCGTCAGAGCCCTTCATTCGATCGTAACCATATGGATTAAATCGATGGAAATCTACCGAAAGATAAAAGTGAATTTCTTTATCGGCGTTTTTATCACGATCCTATTTGCCGTCTTGATGCGGGTCCAATTCTCATTCCTGGAAGTCGTTGAAGATAAGCTTTACGATTACCGTTTCAAAATCAGAGGGATCGTCAAGCCTTCCGAAGATATTGTCATTGCCGCCATCGATGAAAAGAGTATTGGAAAGCTTGGAAGATGGCCGTGGAGCAGGGACAGGATTGCCCAATTGGTGAAGAGATTATCAGAGGGAGGGGCAGAAGTCATTGTATTGGACATTATTCTAAGTGAGCATGAAAAGCACGATTCAATGCTTGGCCGTACCATCAAGGAAGCGGGAAATGTCTTGCTGCCTGTCGTATTCGAATTCGATCACAAAGCAGATAAGCCGGATAGCGAACATCTCAGCAACTTTGCGATTCAGTCTATTCTCCATCCCGAGAAATTCAATCGATATGGTCCCATCTCTATGAAGAGACCCCTTCTTCCTGTTCCAAAAATGATGGAAGAGATGATGGGATTGGGACATATCAATATGTTTCCTGAACATGATGGGACCTTGAGATGGGAGGCGATGGTGGTCGAATATGGAGGACATGTCTATCCTTCCATCGATCTTCTGACAGCGGCAGTCTATCTCGGCATTCCACACGAAAAGATCGTCCTGAATTCCACGGAAGGAATACATCTCGGGGAAAAACGATATATCCCAACGGATCGGCATGGAAGAAGCCTGATCTATTATTATGGTTCCAATCATACATTTAAGCACTTCTCCATTGCGGATATTTTAGAAGGGACGATCAAACCGGAATTCTTCCAGGGGAAGATTGTCCTCATTGGTGCAACCGCTGTCGGCATCTACGACCTAAGGGTGACTCCCTTCTCCCCCGCCCTACCAGGAGTGGAGAAACATGCCAATGTCATCTCCTCCATCATCGAAAACCGGTTTCTCAAAAAAAACAATTTTTATATCGATCTCGCCATCCTCTCCATCTCCGGTCTCCTCTTCTCCCTTTTCGTAGTCAGGCTGAAAGCGATGGGGGCATCTCTCATCACAGGGCTATTCCTTCTCGTCATATTTGGCCTGGGTTATGCCCTTTTCGCCGACCAGGGCCTCTGGATCAATCTGGCCTATCCTCTGAATAATATTCTGCTCATCTTCATCAGCATGATGGTGTACAACTATGCCATTGAGGAAAGGTATGCGAGAAAGATCAGGTCTATGTTTTCGAATTATGCTACGGAAAGAGTGGTCAACGCATTGATTAAAAATCCAGGGATGTCGAAGTTAGGAGGTGAACGGAGGGAAATCACCGTCCTTTTTTCGGACATCAGGGGATTTACCACCTTTTCAGAAAGGCACACCCCTGAAGAAGTGGTGGCCATGCTGAACGAGTATCTCGGAGAGATGACGGAGGTCATTTTCCATTGGGATGGCACCCTCGATAAATTCGTCGGGGATGAGATCGTTGCCTTCTGGGGCGCTCCCATTCCCCAGGAGAACCACGCTGAACTGGCGGTGAAGTGTGCGCTGAATATGGCGAAGAAACTGAGAGAACTTCAGGGGAAGTGGGAGGCAGAGGGGAAAGTTCCTTTCGATTCCGGAATCGGCATCAATACAGGCGAGGTTCTGGTTGGAAACATCGGGGCAGAGGGGAAGAAGATGGACTACACGGTTATCGGAGACCATGTCAACCTCGGGGCCAGAATAGAGGGGCTGACAAGAAAATATAACGCCCGTATTCTTATCACAGAATATACCCTCGCCAGGATAAAGGGGGCGATCGAGAAAGGCTCACTCTACAAATTGAGGATCGAGGGGCTGGAAAAGGTGATCGTCAAGGGGAAAGAGAAACCGGTGGAGGTCTATAAGCTGGAAGAAGGGCCTGAATCCATTCTCCTCGAATGTAAACCCCGTTAGAAATTCCAGCGGGGCATTATTTCTAACGGGGTAAATAGAAATTGATCCCTGCCTTGATTGAAAAACAGCCAAACCCCTTCCGCTAACCGAAATAAACCTCCACCTGTCTTACTCAGTACTGGGGCCTGGTCCACTGGGGCCTGGTCTGGGCTGTATGATACCCGGGTAAGTCTCCGTGATAGGAGGCAGGGTTGAAATTCCTGGTCCGGGCGGTGTGGTCATGATCATAAAATCGAACACGCCTGAGGGTTCGTCGAGAAGGGCTAATTTTTCGAACATCTTCTTCTCTTCTTCGCTTGCCTTTCTCGGCTTTGATGCGGTTGCCGGTTGATCATCATAGATGGTAACAATCTCTCCTGCGCGGACTTCAATCACCTGGTCCGGAAATTTTGGATTGACGACATAGACAACCCCTTCTTCGACATAGATGGTCGCCGTATTTCCGCTCTGATAGACCTGGTATCCGCATCCCCTGACTCCTGCCACTGCAACCGGCGTCTGGATTTCAAACCGGTTGGCCTTCGGAGAGAGAGTGATCCGGTTGACCACCTGGGGAGGAACAATGGCTTCCACTTTTCCTCTTGGCAATTTGATGATCCCAACACTTTTCTTCTCGTCGGTCATATATTCGCTGATATCGATCCGGGTCCGCTGTCCAATTTTGATCTGATTTCCATCTACGAAAAGAATTTCGGCCCTTGCCTGACTCTTGGTCCTGACGACATCCTTCACAAAGACGGGATCGCCCGCCTTGACCGAAAGGGCGGGCATGGCCCCTCCCCTCAGGACATCGACCTTCCCCTCGACGAGGGTAAATTTTCCTACCGGCCCGGCGGCTCTGGTCTGGAAACCATAGAGAACCACCCCGAAAATCAGAAAGAGGGAAAAACCGAAAAGGATCATCATCTTCTTATATCGCTGTCCTATGAACATGATCGCTCTCCTTAAAAGGTATATTCCACCCCTAATTGAACCACATTTCTTCTGTATTCATACACATCGATGTTCGAATCGGCTCTCGTATGGGCATACTGGAGGTTGAGTTTTAATCCCTTCAGAATTTCCCACCGAATACCGGTGGAACCGTAATAGATTCTGTCGCTTCGTTCCATTCCATAGAAGGTATGGGTATGACGATAATCCTGTAATAAAATGTCTCCGGATAGTGACAGGCTCACCTTCTCGACAATGGGAAGGATGATGCCTAGCGTGAACCGGTTTCCGATATTCTCCCAGTTTCTTCCTTCAGTGTTATCATCCGAAAATTCGTAATGGGAGTAGAAGAGCCCCTTTCCTCCCTTGAAGGGACGAAGGTATCCCGGAGAGAGGCTCCATATGTTTCCATCCCGCTCTTCGTTCCGGTCATGATTGGGAGGAGACTTCAACATCTCCCTCCGGGCATACCCTGTTGAAAACTGAACGATATGATCGGTCGAAACCATGAGATGCAAGGTCGGCCTGGTCTGGGTGAGATGTATATACTCCTTCTCACGGAGCCATTGGTAACTGAATGAGGTTGGCAGAGTGATCACGCCCCGCTTAAAATTGTAACCCGGGGTGAGGGAGATGGACTGGTTGATAAGATTGACCCTGTGATTATCAAAGTAGGTGTTCGTAAAGGAAGTGTACTGCCCGGTAAAGACCCAGGGATCCTTCAGGAGAGGGGTATAGATGAACCTCAACGTGGTCACGATGCTCGAATCCTTCTCTCCCGATATATCGACATCGGGGATGCGTTTGGAGGGCTTCAGAAGTGAATTGTCATCGTATTGATAGGCGACTCCGGCAATAATACTCCAGGGCTTATATTTTTTAATACTTCGTGCAAGGGCATCCTCATACTCTTTGGCAAAGGAAGCGGTTTCGGAGGTCGGGTCCACAGAGATGACGGCCTTCAAGCTCTCTTTGGCTTCGGAAAACTTCTTCTGCCTTGCATAAATCCTTGCCACATGGAAGTCGGAGGATTGAGACAGGGAGGGATCCAATTCCTTTGCTTTTTTGAACGCTTTGAGGGCGCCCTTTTCATCCCTCTCTTTTAAAAGAATGAGTCCTCTTAAAAAAGTAATG
>JASEIE010000291.1 GCA_030024065.1 Thermodesulfobacteriota bacterium | reverse complement strand
GCTGGGTTTGCGAGGAAAAGATTCAAAAAATAGTTATAAATTATGAGTGATGAGTTTTGAGTTAATTCAACATTCAAAACTTAAAATTCAAACTTCCTGAAAGTTGCAGTTAAAGGTAAAAAACAAAGAGCCCACTGGTCAAAAGACTGGTGGGCTTTTTTAATAACTCAACAAACCCAGACAGCTCAATTTGGTAAAAGGTTGGCAGATTTTTTTTGTTTGTGGACAAAAACTGGAAACAATGCTATTTTTAACATATCCTTATCCCTTAGCATGAAGACCACGAAGGGCCTTCGTTTATGAAAGAAGTCTTATTTAATAAAATTCAAAGATTGAAAGAAGAAACTAAATATCTGGTTGATAATAAACCCAGGTTCCTACGTACAATGAGATCCTCAATTGACACAAAGAAAATTGTTGAGCGGTCGGTCTATCTTTGCGCGGAGATTGTTCTTGATATCGCGGATCTTCTCATAATCAAAAAGGGATATCCGAAGCCATCATCTTACAGTGATTCTATTTATAAACTTGGCGATTATGGCCTTATCCCGAAAGAGTTTTCCCTTAAATTTGTATATATTGCCGGAATCAGAAACTTTTTAGCCCATGACTACCAGAAAAATACAATCCCCGAATTAGAGAAATTCCTGAAATATGGACTTAGCGGCCTTAAGAAATTTACAAGAGCTGTCGAGGCGCTGCTTTGAAAAAAGAAAAAAAAGCCATCACTCAAATACTCAACAATAGATCCGATATCCTCTTTGGATACCTTTTTGGATCAAAGGCCAAAGGTTATGCAAATGAGAGAAGCGATTGGGATATCGCTGTCTATTTCAGAGAACCTATCAACCCAAATGGGCGTTGGCCCGAATTTGAGCTTGAAGCTGAACTCTCGAGAGCGGTTGGGGCGACCGTACAGGTAATTGTTTTAAATACCCCCCTTACTCCTGTCTTCGGTTTTGAAATAATGAAGGATGGCATTGTGCTCATTGACAGAAATCCGAATCTCAGGGTGGAATTTGAAAACAGGATCTTAAGGCAATACTACGACTGGCAATACTTTCTAAAAAGGCAAATGGGCACCCCTCCTCCCCTACCTGGCAGATAAATCAAAGATTAAAATTCCAGAAAAAATACTTGTTAAGCTACGGGAAGTTATGGAATTTCATTTCGAAGCTCGTTTCCCCGATACGAATAAGGCCTTTTATAATAAATGCACAAGAACCTATACTTTTAAAAAGTTAAATGACATAAAGGAAGCATTTAAATGGATAAAAGACAGGCTGTAAAATCCATTAAATAATTTATAAAAATACTCAAACAGGAAGTAAGCCCCGTTAGAAATTCCAGCGGGGCATTATTTCTAACGGGGTAAATTGTTTATCGGCTCGTTTTCTAATGGATTCTGGCAAAGCCTTGTAATCTTCATCAAAGGGGTTGGTGGTTTGAATCTTCATTTTTGTTTTCTAAGATGCCGAATTAATTCAACACCTTTCTTAAAAGGGCCAGAAACCTCTCCTTTGGCAATCGCTTCATTGGCTTCTTTCTCTTTTTCTTGCCATTCTTTAGTCCAAAACCAACCTTGATCTTTGGAAATGAGTTTCTTAGGGATAAGGAGAAGCCCTTCTTCTGCCACATCTACCTCTAAAAAATCACCGACCTCTAAATGAAGCTTCTCGAAGGCTTCTTTAGGAATAGTAATTTGATGTTTTGGACTAATCCTGGTGATCTGCATTTCTTCCTCCGCTTTTTTCCTTTGCTGTAAAGAATTCTACCATCTTTAACGATTTTGTCAAGTTTCCTAATTCGTTTGGAGCAAGGTACCTAATCCCCGTTAAAAAATCAGCCTTTCAGCCAATGGAGGCGTATTCCGACGCAAACCCTTCCCTGTGTCCTCTCTGCGGGAGCATCTCCTTCTCCTGGCTTCCTGGCTTCCTCATAGTAAAATATCAATAATTCAAGCCCCAATTCTTAACTCATCATCGATGAGTTGACTCAAAAATTGAGTCAGCGGGTTTGAAGGTCTGCAGGAGCATCTGCTTCTCCTGGCTTCCTGGCTTCCTTATAGTCAAATATCAATAACTCAAGCCTGAACCCAATTCCTTTACCAATTCCTTTATTGAGTCTACTCATTCTTGGAAAATTTTGAATTCTAAGTTTTAAATGTTGGATTAATTCAAAACTCAACACTTATAACTTAAACTTCTTTCCATCCTTCCATTCTTACGATATTCCATCTCGGTCCGACTCCATGAGAAATTACAATTACTCAACCCCAAAAAAGCCTTGTTATTTTTCAGGTAAGCTGTTACCATTTCTCCATGAGGTTAAACAAGAAATTATTCGAGGCGGAAAATAAAGCAGCTATAGCAGAGGCTATCGTTTGCAAGCTACAGGAACACCCTGAGATTCTTTTTGCCTACCTGCATGGATCATTTTTGACCAACGAATTTTTTAACGATATTGACCTTGCGCTCTACCTGCGGAAAATACCTGACTCTTTGTTAGAGTATGAGTTAAATATGGAGGTCATATTGAGCAATGTAGTGGTGGGGGCTCCTGTCGATGTCAGATTGCTGAATGGCGCCCCACTTTCTTTTCAATACAATGTGGTGAAAGAAGGCATACCGATTATTGTACATGACGACAACGAGCGGGCCGAATTCCAGGAGCGCACAATAAAATACTATTTTGATTTCGCGCCTTTTCGCAAAAGGTATTTAGAAGAGGTCTTCCGGATTGCAGTATAATACTGACAAAATACGAAAGATTACGTCAGAAATCATGCTTTCCCTTATGAGACTGGAAGAACTCGGTATCCTTGACAAATCCTTGTTTCTTGCCGATCCCCATAAAATTGGAAGTGCCAAATATCACCTCATCGTATCCATTGAGGGGGTTGTGGATCTATGCAATCACATCATAGCCAAAAATGGATTCAGGACACCGGAGGATTATTCCGACACGATAAAAGTAATGGAGGAACATCAAGCATTCGGGCACGAATTTACTGAAACGCTGATTAAGATGGTTCGTTTTCGAAACCGACTTGTTCATATCTACTGGGACATCGACGAAAATGAAATTTTCCGGATCCTCAAAGAACACCTTACCGACATCAGGCGCTTCCTGAGAGAATTCGGATCCTATGTCGGACTTACCCTGGAGAAGTAGTTCCGTTCAATCGACCCCACTTTTCTTCATTTTGGTATATTTTATCAGACCCAATCCAATTGTGACCCTTAACCCACACTCCTGTCTTTTTCTATTGTTAATTACTTGGGCTTATTGTTTGATTGGGTCTATGGGGTTTTTGGGGTCTTTTGGGTCTTTGGGGTTTATTGAGTCTTTGGGGTTTATTGAGTCTGTTGAGTTCGTTGGGTTATTGGGTTTTTGGGATTTATTATCCTCAAAAATTCATAACTCAAAACTCATAATTCATAATTTCCATGTCTCATTAACTTTTTAACTTAAATCTCCTAACTGGATCACTGTCCCACGACATCACTTCAGTGGTATTGACATTTGCCATTTGGCATTTTATTATGGCAAATGGATGGAGGTGATTTATGGAGACAACATTAGATAAATTTGGCAGAGTTGTAATACCGAAAAATATTCGTGATCATCTTGGTTTGAAATCCGGAGAAGTATTGCAAATCGAGAGATTAGAGGATGAGGTTATGCTAAAACCCTTAAGAGAAGAATCTCCTTTGCATAATAAAGAAGGGGTTCTTGTTTTCTCAGGCACTGCAGCGGGGAATATGATAGAGGCGATTCGAGTCCAGCGGGAGGAACAAATTAGGAAAAATGCCCTCCCAAGAAAAAAATGAAAATACTATTTGATACTTCTGTTATTATTGCCGCGATGATTGAACCACACCCTATGCATTCTCGTGCTTTCCCATGGCTCAAGCGGGCTAAATCCAAAGCATTGGAAATCCTTATTGCGAGTCATACGTTAGCTGAACTTTATGCTGTTTTAACAACCTTACCCATAAGTCCTAAAATTACACCCGGGATGGCTCGTCAGCTTATCTACATTAACATTGAGACTATCTCAAAGACGGTATCCCTTTCTTCTTCAGATTATATCTCTGTGATTAAACAGATGGCCGATCTGGGGCTGTCAGGAGGCGTTATTTATGATGCTCTCATAGCGAAAGCGGCTCAGAAATCAAAGGTGGATCACCTTTTAACTTTCAATGTCTATGATTTTAAACGTATATGGCCTGAAGGGGTAAAGCATATTATTTCACCTTAAAGGCCTGGGAAATAGCCTTTTTGCGTATTCCGACGCAAATCGGCCACCCATTCCGGAGCAATCCGGACACCTCTGGTATTATTCATATCTTACGGGAATATTCTGTATATATCTTTACGATGGGCGATACGCTGGCAGATTATTAGACCCTTCTGTTTATCTATCGTGATCCCGATTCTGTAACTTCCGATCCGGATTTTGTATTTACCAGGGTAACCAGTCATGCGCTCAAGATACCCCAATGAAAAAGGGTTCGCAGTCTGTAATTCTCCGAACACGATACCTTCGGTTTGAGATCGTATTTCTTTTGGCAATTCGTAAAGCTCTTTTAAAAACCGCTTGGTATATTCAACCTTCCACATCGGCCTTTAATGATTTATAATATGTTTTAGCTTCTTCTATCGAAAGCCTTTCCTCTTCTCTCACCTCATCCATCAACTTTGCCAATCCATAATTCTCAATCACCTCTTCCAATCGTTCAAATTCCTTGATAGGAATTTGAACCGCAAAAGGCCTCTCGTCCTCGTCAAGAACTATCTTTTTATGTATCTCTAACATCCATTACCACCTCCTACTATATTTATAATTATTATACCATATTACACCGCCCCAGAAAAGAGGAAGGATATAATACTCATTCCTTCATTAACTCATTCATTTGTATTTTTCACTTTTCCCATTGATTTGGTATAATGATGTTAATAGAAAAATCCCGTTTCAGCGAGAGGGCCATATGGCGAAACCCTATCAGGTACGGCAGGTTCGAGCCGTGATCACCAA
>JASEIE010000290.1 GCA_030024065.1 Thermodesulfobacteriota bacterium | reverse complement strand
CCTCAGGCGGACAGTCTTTTCAAATAGTTATCAATTCTCTGGACTCCGGTTTTCACCGGAGTGACGACTTTTTACGAAACCATCATATATCTTTTCCATTAAGAAAATTTCCAAAATATTGGGATCGAATTGTTTTCCTTTTCCTTTCTCCATCTCAAAAAGCACATCCTCAACAGGCAGAGCCCTGCGATGGGGCCTTAAGCTGGTCATGGCGTCGAAAGCATCCGCCACAGCGATAATCCTGGCCTCCAGAGGGATGACCTCTCCAACCAACCCATCAGGATATCCCCTCCCATCAAAGTGTTCGTGGTGATTGCGAATCATGGAAATTTTATCCTTAAAAAAATCGACCCCTTTTCCAAATATATTCCCCCTTATCTTCACTTTGAAAGAACTTACTTGCTTCCTCCTTTTAGAAACCGAAGCAATTCGGAATGAAGAACCCTCCAACCACTTCCTGCTTTGATGGCTCTGATCCTTCCGGTACGGATATACTTCGAAAAAGAGGGTTTAGAAATCTTTAAAAATTCGATTGCCTCGTCGGTCGTTAAAACTCTTTCTTTTTCCTTAGAAGGCATCGAACCACCTTTCTTTGTATTAGTTTTAATCAACTTTTATCGGATTTGATCAGTTTTTAGGCAATTTGTATACCAAAAAGAAAGTTCTGCAAATTTCATTTGATAAGTATCCGATTTTCAATGATTAATCTAAATTTTGGACGCGGCTTAGAAAATCAGGACTAGCTCAATCGGCGGGACATTTTTGTAGAAATTTGAAAAATATTGAAACATTTTAGATAAACAAGAAAAAGAATACCGCGAGGAAAGGAATCCCCATGAATCCCTTTTTTAAAGAACGCTGTGTGTTTTTTGCATTGAAGTTTAACCAATTTTTCAAATGGCTAAACTATGATGATCTCGTAAAAAGTCGGCAGAAGAGTATTTGCGAGTCACGCCTTGGGCGTGACGAAGCAATCTCGTTTTTATAAGTCCTTGAAAATACGGGATTGCTTCGTCGTCCCGCATTGGCGGAACTCCTCGCAATGACGAAAACGGGACTTTTTACGACTCCATCAACTGTTACGAGTTTTAAAAGATTGGTATTTGGACAGTACTGTTATAAAATTAAAAAGAAAGGAGGGAGACTAAGATGAGGGTAATTTTGACTATTTTTTTAATTGCATCTTTGGTTCTGTTTTCATCTGTGGCTTTGGCTAAAGACACGGAGAAGGATTTAAAGAATGCTACCCAAAAGATTGACAAAGCTGCGGCTTCGCCTCAAGGGGCCGAAAAGGTAACCACCAGTCTCTCCGAAAAATTCAACGTGCCCAAGTCCGCCATCCAGAATTTGATGGCTCAAAAACTGGGTTTTGGGGAAATTAGTATATTGCTGGCACTATCTCAAGCCACTGGAAATTCGACCTGGCAATTGCTTCAAAAGTTCAAATCCGGCGAGGGTTGGGGGAAAATTGCTAAGGATGAAGGAGTCAAGCTGGGCCAGGTGATCAGTGCCGTGGAAAGGGCGAATCCTGCTTTCTCAAAGGGCAAGTCAAAAGGCATGGAGCGAGAGGAAACAAACAAGGGTGGAGAAGGAATAAGGTCGATGGAGAAGCCCGGGCATCTAGAAGCTGAGGTTATGGATAACTTAACCCAAATAATGATTACCTATTTGAAAGGACCCGAGCATTAAGATTGAGAAGGTTTGGTCAGAAGTGCGGGAGATCCGGTTTGCCAGGATCTCCCGGTTGAATTTCCCGCTTAATAGGGATGTGGTCTGAGTATGAAATGCGTCCTCCTTTCGTAACAATTTCCCCTTTACTCGCCTTTGTATTCATAATAGCCCGACACAGTAAGTTGGTTATCCACTCGATTCACCCCTTCGATGCGAGCTACCGCGTTCTGGCAATCATTTCTTAATGCCTTAGAAGTAACCGCGCCTCCTAAAGTGACGACTCCTCTTTCGGCATGAATGCTAATATGCCGAAGGTCGGTGCCCAGAATATCCACGAGTGACGCCTCCACTTTCTGAACCAAGGCGAGATCCGCCAGTTTTTCCTCCGCCTTTTTTTCACCATCCTTGATCTCCGGAGAATGGATGGATTCCAGGATCATCCGCACACCCGCGTCCACTGAAAGCTTGCGGGTATTGATGATCAGGTCGTAGAGGGTCTGATCATCCCAGTCCACATCGAAGAAAGCCCGGTTAAACCCGGCAGAATTTCGGTCGCTGCGTCGAAGGATCTCGGCGGCTTGTTTCTCGCCCCCTTTTCCCTTGTCTATAATCCGCTGAATCCGAACATCAAAGGGGGCAATGATTCTAACATGCAGAACCCCGGGGAGATCTTTCAATAGAACCTGTCCTCCCCGGCCAACGATCACGACATTATCTTTTCTGGCAAAATCATAGATAAGGGCCTGGATGAGATGGAGATACCTCCCTCTCTGAATTGACAAAGAGTCCCAGAAAGGAGGCTTTTTCTCATCGAGTTTCTCAACTTCAGGGGGTGGTAGACCATAACGCGTCAGATCCTCAGCAATCTTATCTTTGTCCATATATTCATAATTGAGCTTTTTCGCCACTGCCTGGGCAATCTCCGTACCCAAACTTCCCAACTGCCTGGAAATCGTAACCACGGACATTTTGAACCCTCCTTTCTAAAGATTTAGGGAATTCCCCTGGCCTTTCCAACGACTGGCCACGAGCTGAGCTATTTTGTCCATCACATTCACTCCCATCTTTGGCTCCTTAAGTGTGCCGATGTTCGCGTTGGCAATGCCGCAAACCGGCCCAGATGCGACAGGAACTCCTCCACTTCGAGTGGCCCCTTTGGATGAAGGGGAAGTGGGGATTTCCAGTTTACCGTTTACCCATAAAAATAGATCCCGTAGGCGGTCTTTTCCCCCAACAATGTCTCAATTCTACTCTGGATTTCCCCTCTCTCTTTGCTTCCTTCCCAGGCTTTCCAATTGTCCACTGCCTTCCAAGTGCCGATGACGACATAATCCTCCAGGTCATTTACATTTATTAACGTTTCCCCAGAGATATAGCCGGGCTGAGTTATGGCCTTTGACCTGAGCTCAAGAAGAAGAGGCAACAACTGCGCTTCTTTACCTTTAGGGACCTTTCTCCTGACAATGACTTTTATGGCCATCTCCGATCCTCCTTTATTTTTGGATCCGGTTTAAGAACCCGGGTTTACTCCTTGCTGAATCAACATTAGCGGCAACTCCGCCCAAGGCATAATTAAACTATGAAAGCATTACCAATCTCGGAGGGGGTGGTGTTCCAGCATCTCCCGCCTGAATGTTTCATAGTCTTTCTTAACAGTCTCGTACAGCTTGGCATTCTCCAGGGCAATGGCACCCAGATTGGCAACCGCCCCTACGAAGTACATATCCTCCATGGTGAAGTGGCGCGGCTTTGAAGTGTACACCCTTACCACCCCGATAATCTCCTCCCTGAGCATCATCGGAACGGAAAGGACAGAGGCGATCCCTTCTTTCTTGGCTTGCTCCCGATACTGAATTCGTTCATCCCTGGTTGCATCTAAAACAGCTATTGGCTTGCCCTCCAGGGATTCGGAAATGCTTTTATCGGCTGAAACCGGGCCTTTTCTTACATACCAATCACTGAGCCCAAAAGCCACGGTATGAAGTAGTACTTTCCTGTCGGGCGCTAGTAGCATTAGTGAGCAACCTTTGGCACCTACAGCCTTCGCCACGCTCTCAACAATAGACTGGAGTACCGCCCCAGGAGCACCAGCTGAGTTCAAGGCCGCTGCCACTTCATATAAGCTCTGATAATAACTTTCCACTTCTTTTTCCATGGCTGCACCTCCTCGACTTTAGTGCTTAAAAAAGGTTTATAGGGTCTTGGAATAGTCTATGAGATGTCCAACACTCGATCTACCTATGCCTTTGATAAGAATGCAAAACGTTGGTTTCCTATCTAACCGAGGAAGATTTGCCGGTATCTAAGACTTAAAAAGTTCAGACTCTAACAGGAGACTAACCTCCCTCTTGGGGTTACATAGGGCATCTTCCGGAAACTGCTTCTCCTACGACACTCCAGAAGGCTAAAGGTTTGGTAATGAAAACCCCTATATTTTTTCAGAGGAATAAGGTCTCTTTCAAACTGGTCCGGAAAGTGTGCTGGATAATGGGGGAAACAGGTATTTGCCTGGTTCCCCATCTACTTTTTCAACATATTGATGAACTCGTCCACAGAGAGGGCGGCAAGGGTTGTGGTCTGTAAAGTGCCCATCGAACTCAATTCCACTGCTACTTTGGCTATGGTCTGGTTGTCGGGAGCATCGATGATGTTCACGAAGTCATAGCCGCCGAGGAGAGCATACTGGCTAAGGATTTTGACCCCCATCTTCTCCACTTCCTTGTTGACCTCTTTGATCCTCTCCGGTTTCTCTTTTACCGTCTTCCGCCCTTCATCGGTCAAATTGGTGAGCATGAGATAAGTTGGCATAAAATCACCTCCTTTTTAAGAAGAGATATTTCCTTTCCAACACACCTTCCAGAAATGTGCTCTCTTATCCTCCGTTGGAGGAACCATAGTAGTAGCCGAAAAACTGCCTATCGCCGTTTGGCTGATTCCTGCAAAAAATAGAAACGTCATTCAGATGCCATCGAGATAGGGATCGAACCAAGCGATACGATATCTTCACCTACTTTTGAGTAAACAGTTCCTCAATTTTTTTGAGATTTTCCTCCATGGCCTGAAGGTAAGATTTCTGGGCCTCTTTCAGATTGGCCATCCACTCCTTGGCCAGCTTCTTTGTTTCTTCCTGGGCAATTCCGCTCTGCGCGAAAAACAGGTCGAGCATCTTGTCGCCTTGCTCTTGCAACATAGAAAGGGTCCTCAGATAGCCCTCCCAAGAAGATTTCCAGACCTTAAACATCTCTTCATGAATTTTGTCCATTTGTTCCTCCTTATTGGTTGGATTTGTTTCTAATATTTAAATATTGATGGATTCGTAAAAAGTCCTGTTCCTGTCATTGCGAGGAGTTCCGCATTGGCGGGACGACGAAGCAATCTTGTCTT
>JASEIE010000028.1 GCA_030024065.1 Thermodesulfobacteriota bacterium | reverse complement strand
CCATGTTTTTATAAACATGTAGCTTAGTCAGGCCTATTTGTCAACCATTTATTTCATTATGTATCGTTGTAGGGTTAAGTATCCAATTAGATATTTTCAGGCTACATCATGCGGGAATTTTCACTGTTAAACACGATTTTTGCCTCCTTCAGTGATGCAGGATTTCGTCGAAAACTGGAGTTCCTTGCCTCTCAACTACAATGCCAGATATATTGGTCAGAGGATCCTCCTGATATCGTTGCAATTCCCTGGTTCGTGGCTGTCGTCGATAGGAAGGTGCTGGGTGCCGATGCGTGGGCTATTTATGAGGAATATTGTAAGGAGGTAGGGGAGAAAGAATGGTGCTTCTTAATTGACAATGGGCCCCCGTCATACTTCGCTTTCAAACAAATGCAAATCGAATCGCCAGAAATCCAGGACTCTTTAATCGAGATGATCCGCAATCTCCACCCTCAAGCCGTTCATAAATACAAAGTCGATTACTCTTTATTGTCACAATCTACATGTAAACCATCAAACTCAAAGCCATAGTGGAGGGTCAATGACATGAAGGCATTTATCTTGAGAATTGCCCCGAGCGAAATTGATCACTTTCCTGAAGCCCTCAAATCGAATGAGTTGATTATCGGATGGAGCAAGGCACTTGGCCTCTTAGACCCCAGTCTCGATTGGTATCAGTTCCGCAAGATCCTCCATGACTATTATCACTCGGGCGACAAGGATTATACTAGGTCAGGCCGGAGTGCTGGCAATATCTGGCGCTTCATCCGTGAAATGAATGAAGGAGACCTTGTGGTCGTGCCCTATGGGTCCGACTTTTATATTGCCCGGGTTACCGGACCTGCGTATCATGACGCCTCCAAGATCGACGACGACACGGCATACCGCCGTTCGGTTGAATGGCTTAACGGCAGAACGCCCATTCCCCGACGATTCGCCCTCGCAACCCTCCAATCAAGGATGAAGATTAGGCAAACGTGCGTAAATGCAAGTGACCTCATTGACGAGATTCAGGATGCCCTCAAAGTCGGCTCTGAGACAGGTACACCATCGTTCGAGTCCGACCTGCGCCGTAACCTTATTCTAGAAGCCCACAAGCAGATTTGCTCGGGGCGTCTTGATTCATTTGCCTTCGAACGTCTGGTTGCCACGATTCTAACTTCGCTGGGTGGTAAGGGCGTACGAATCGTCCCCCGGAATCTCGACAAAGGGGTCGACATCCTTGCAGTGTTTTCTTTGGCTCACACCTTCAAGTTCACGCTCGGGGTTCAGGCAAGACATTATTACAAGCCCGAACCTCCTCTTGGCGCTTCGGTCATTGACTATCTCTGGGCGGGCATGGAAGCCGAAGGTGTCTCCTTCGGGTGGGTGGTGACTGCAGGAAGCTTTTCTCAAGAAGCCGTTGATAGAAAGGCTGAGATTGAAGAGAAGCAGGGCGTCCAAATCGAACTCATCGACGGTGAGCAGCTCGCTGCTATGGTTATTGATTCAGGTTTAGGTGGGCCTCTTGTTTCACCTTTGTCGCATTCTGCATAAAAAGGCGACATTCTCTTTCTTTTGTCCAAGCTATTTCGTCAGTTTCACCACTTCCCAGTTATCAATTTGCGACATCCTGTCGCCTTTTTGCCCAAAAGACGACATAGAATTTCTGACCAAGACCAACAATCTTAAGGGGATCAATTTTCAAAAAGTGAAGGTAGGTTCAGAGAATGTTCTGCCTTTCTTGTTTCTTTCTTTCGGTAATCATCAGGGCTCAATTCATCTCCCCATTGTAGAGTAGTAGGTGACATCGCCGGGGAATTGGAGGTACTTTGATACCAAACTCCAAGGTGCCTCCCTTTATCCTTTTCTTAAAACCATCCATGAAAACAACCATCTCCTGTTAAGGTTCCTTACCTCTCATCCCTGCCCTGTAGTGTGCTCTGAGGGTCAAGCTCTCCGGTGAAAGAATCCTCCTATTCTCTCATTCCATTCGTTCATTAGGACTCGAAATCATCTAAAATGGATTTGGACATACCCAAGACCAGAAAGGAGGCATTACCATGACCCTAAAAGAAGCTATCACCTTATTCGGTTATCATCAACGATCTAACCTAAGAGCCAGGACTGTCCGAAGCTACCAACCCCTACTCCAAAAATTTGAAGCGAAGTTTGGGGAACGCTCCTTCGATTCGATTGGTTCCGATGAGATCTACCAATTCTTGGAAACCTTCACAGGGAACCACTCCAGATCCACCAGACGATTGAGATATGCCCAACTCAAGGCCTTCTTCAACTTTCTCATCGATAAGTGCAATCTGAACATGAAAAATCCCTGCAATGCTTCTCTTCTGTCCAAAGCCTTTAAGACCCCCAAACAGGTCGCCCGAAGAATTTTAGATAGAGAGATTGTAGAAGAGCTAATTTACAATACCCAGACCCTAAGAGATAGGCTAATTGTGGAGCTTCAAGCCCGTTGTGGACTAAGAATTGGAGAAACATTGAAGATCAAGGTTTCGGATGCTGTAGACCGGAGGCTCATTCTGAAAGAACCCAAGTCAGGAAAGGAATCGGAAGTGGCTTTTATGCCAGAACAGATTGCTAAACGGCTCCATGACTATATCCAACAGGAAAGATCCTTTCCTCTGAGGATAGGATCTTTCCGATTTGTTATTCCACGGCCAGGGCCTTGATTAAAAGCCTTGGAGGGAGATTAAACGTAGTTCTTACTCCCCATGACTTACGGAGGTATTCGGCCACTTATGCGAGTAGGAACGGGGTACCCCTGGAAATAGTCTCCAAGGTGATCCTCCGGCACCAAGATCTAAAAACCACCCAAGCATATTTAGGGAGGGTGACGGAGTCGGAAGCCATCCGTTGGATGGATGTTTTACATGGAAGATAAGCAATATAACCCCATGAATTATCAATAGAAATCATTAGTCTTTGGGGTATGTCCTGTTGTTATCTCCTGGTGAACCCTGAAATTATTGTTGACAAAATTTAACCAAATGCGTAGAGTTCTTCCTGAAGTCGTGATTTTAAAATCTCGCCACAAAATAGAATCTTTCAAGCAGTAATCGATACGAATGGAACATAATGGAGGTATGTGGTGCTTCTCATCCTCATAAATTGATCTACTTTCTTATCAGCAGCCATAATCCCCCTTCAGAGACGATTTCCACTTTTCCTTTCACATTGCTCATCGGGATACCTTGCCGTAACTGATCTTCATTTAGTTCGATCTTACCGATCTTGAGGTTGAGATCGCGTGATCTCTTTCCGATTTTCTTAATCACAGTCTCAGGGGTGAACTTCCCGAACCCTCCACCGATAAATGCAATACCATCCCCCCTCAGAATCCGAAAGATCGCTGAAAAGTTGACCTCAAACAAAGAAGGAAAGAAAAAGGCTCCTCGAAAGATGGCCAGATCAATTCTATTTTCGTCTACCCCGCTCAAGGAAGGATCTGATTCAATGACCTCGATTTTGTCCTCAGCTTTCTGTTTCCTTGCTTCTTCACGGAAAAAATCGCCCATTCCTGGCGGAAAGGTTGCGATCAAAAAAAAGCTGCCTATCCCTTGTCTTAGCAAGGTAAAGATTAAACCACAAAAGGGACCTATTTCCAGAATATTTCCGTCTTGACGACCGTAGAGCTCATAGATGTGTCGCGCTAAATATGGATAAACCGGATCCCAGAGGCGATCAATCTCTTTAATAAGATCTAAATTTACAGATGTCATAAGATACCCCTTTTAGGTCCCCTAGTCACATCCTTTCTCTATTTTGCTCTCAAAAACTTTCTTCGTTATATTATAGAGAAGGCTCGGTGATCAGCCGAAGTACGGCCTGTTCTAATCGCTCCTGGAAGGTCTTCCCCTCATGGTTCATGATGGACCGAGCCAACAGGGAGAGAGTCTCCTGCTCCCTTTTGGAAAGCCATGCGTAGGCTTCATTCCATTGATTTCTGAGGGCTTGAGCCTCTTCAATTCCGGCGGAAATCAATGCCTCGATAGTAAGAAGTGTTTTAAGGAAAGCCGCAAAAGCTATTTTCCTCAGGGGAGGAAAGCCTTGAACGACCTCCCAGATACGGTGCTCCTCTTCGGTATCGGAAATGATGTGCTTGAGAAGGACCTGCTGGCTGAAACCAAGGCCTTTTTTGGCAAGCCACTGCATCACTTCCCGATCTTTAATGGCCACTGAGAGGAGGTAGACACTTTGTTGAAGAAGGGATAGATTAAAACCACAGGAAAGTCCCGCCTCCTGAAGCCTGCTTGAGAAACGAAAGGTGTAGAATTCCAGGGTGCCGTGGTGTAAGGCATGGCCGATCTCGTGGTGAATAACACCCTGAATGATCACGCTAGGGATTCCTATCAGCCTTTCTTCGCAAACATGGATCCTCGGATAACCTCTCCATGCGTCATGGGTGGCCAGGAAATCCGTTTCTTCTCCCGTCACAATGCCGAGTTCCTTCTTTTCTCTCTGACAGAAGGCTTGAAATTCCTTCATCGTCTTCCAAATCGTTATGCACAGAAGAGGAGGCGGAGATGGAAACTCTGCCATTTCCAGAACCTCATTGGCCCACAATCGAACCTGGGTCAAGAAGCTCTCGTCTATCTCCTCGTGGGCTACCATTTGAATCTGCGTGCCCATTCGACAACTCATCTCCTTTTATCCGGGATATGGGGGCCGATATGACCAAAGGGAGTCTGACAAAGAACGGTGGAGAGACCGGTTCCCCGAAGGAAATGGTAGACCTCTACCATCTCCTGATAGGAAGGTCTTTGAATCATGTTCCCTTCTATAAGACCTCTCCTAAATTCAGGCCGATAATCGAGGACACAAACCTGAAGATTTGGATCGATATTTGAAATCTCCTTTCCGATCCGCTCCACCTCCTCCATCGAAATTAGGTCACGGTTATAAGGAATACCAACACCAAGAAAGAGTCGATCCTTATAATTTTCAGAGATATAACGAACAGCTTCCCACGAGGTTCTTAGACAAAGGGAGGCCTTCTTTCGATCTTCAATACCCGTAATACGACAATAAGTTTCAACATCGATGGCTTTGAGATCGATCCCTACATCCGTCATCCCTGCCTGAAAGAGTTCATCAACATATTCATTTGTAAGGAATGTACCATTGGTATCCACATGAAGCCTCGCCTCTTTATCAGGATTTAGCTTTCTGAGAATGTTCAGGAATTGGATGAGCCATGGTCGATTGAGTGTCGATTCCCCTCCAGAGATCGCCATTCTATCAACTTCTTCCCTCTTCCTCGCCCGGGTAAGAGAGATGGCTGCTTCTTCAGGAGTGAGGTAAACCCCCTTTCCACAGTAGGTAGTGGTCCAGTTTTGGCACTGAGGACATCGGAGATTGCATCCAGCCGAAAAACAGGCCACCTCAATATTTCTTCCGGAGGCCTTTAGATTCCATGGTGTCCCTACTCCCCCAACTGGATGCCCTTGAAATCCATGAACGATTCGAAGGGGTGAAATAGGATGGGAAAATTCTTTTTGAATCTTTATTCCTTCTTGGACCTGAGTCACACAGATGGGAAGAGGTACCCCATCCACCTCCATCGCACAACTCATACATCCGCCCACTTCGCAGGGAACAAAGATTCCATCCCCTTTGGGAAAGGGAGAGATTGGAAAGCCGGAAAGCTGAAGGGCTTCCTTAATAGAGATTCCTGATGTAACTTGAAGGGGTTTGCCATCGAAGTAAATGGTGATGGTTTCCCATGAAGGTCTTTCTTCCATTTTTACAGCGTCATAAGGGCATGAGACATGACACGCTTGACAGCCGATGCAAGTCTCATACCGGCAAATCCACTTTCTACAATATTGGCAATCTTGACAGAGATTGGGATCTCTTTTTGAAATCCAAGGGGCCATAGCTGAAGATGATTTTATCACCCCTTTGAGATGAAGTCATCTCTCGTTATATAATGTTTATCGTCAAGGCATTCTGCAACGAATGGGCTGGAGAGATTACAGTCCGTTTAGTTAAGTTTAAGTTTTCTAAACTATCTATGCCTCTTTACTCTTTTAACAGTGATTTAATCTACAGTGTTTTAGAGTTGTATTCTGAAATGGATAGACAAACGGCCGAATTCCGAAATGCAACTGGACTACGCTGTCTTCCCAGTTGTGGGCAATGTTGTGAATCTGCTCCGCCTGAGGCCACAGTGATCGAACTGCTTCCTGCGGCAGAGGAATTATTTTCTCGAGGAGAGGCCCAACAATGGCTGGAACGCATTGCATCGGTTCGAGAGACTGAGAGATGCGTATTCTTCCAGCCGGACCCTTTGATCCCAGGAAATGGTCATTGTCAGTTATACGTTTTTCGGCCATCGGTATGCCGTCTGTTTGCCTTCGCAGCGATGAAAAATAAAAATGGAAAGCCAGAACTACTGACCTGCCGTCGCCAGAAAGAACAGATACCTCTTCCTGTTAAAGGAGCCCAGGAAGCAATTTCGGGAGGAATTGCTGTCCCAAGTTTCGATTACTTTTTCCTTAAGATGGTAGCCCTTGAACCATCGCTCGGAAGGCAGCGGGTACCTATCAACCGGGCTCTTCATCTCGCCTTGGAAAAATATGGGCTCACGGTTCAACTGATGGAAGCAAATGGTTAGAAAACAGGCGCAACCTATTATAGGAAATCCGTAAATACTTCATCTCCTTACCCCCTGACTCAAATCTCGCTCATCACAACTTGAATCTTTTGCATTTCAGTCACCTATTGTCTTTTCAAGCTCCTTTGCAAATTCTGCATCGTAATAGGCCTTCATGCGATTTATCGTAGTCTCGTAGATATCTATCTGCTCCTCCTCAAGATCTTTTCCAATCTCCGGATCGATCTCGTTCAGTTTTCTTGTCAGAATTTCCCTCTCTTCCTTTGGCATCACTTTTGAGTCTGTCATTGCTGCAGCCCTGGCGTAGATTCCCTCATCCAAAAGGTATTTCAATGCATTAAACGGAAGCTCATAATAATCTCCAAGGGCTCCAGTTCTCTGGGTGAAGCCCTCGGGTGTTGCTGCCTTTAAAGAAACACGGACGTAAAGCTTGTTTGCAAACTTAGCCAATTGTTTCACATAGTCCCTATCGGAGCCGAGAATTATACCATTTGTTTCCAGAATGAAAAGAGGATACCTGGATTCCATTACCTCTACCAAGGCCGAAAGTAAGTGCTTCTTTCCAAGGGTAGGTTCACATCCGGAGAGTCTAAGCTTATTGACCTTGAGACCCCTAAATCTCTCCCATCCAGGAGAGGTTATGCTCCTTTCGGCTGCTTTAACAAGCTCTTGTGCAATCCTTTTTGGTGAGTAAAATTCACCGAATTTCTCAGGAAAATCCCTTGACCAATTGCTCCAGCAATAGATACAACGCAAACAGCACCCTACAGCATATCCAGTCGCTATACCCCGATATACCGGTGCAGAATAGATATCTGTATATTTTCTCTCCAATCCTTCTGTACCCTCTCTGGTCACTAACCTTTCGGTATAATCTGCTAATTCTAAGGGATTGAAAGGCTTGAAACCTTGGGTCAGAAGGCGCTGATATTTCCTCATGTGATATCCTAAAGTTATTTAAAGGTTAGCTGATGAGTGCCAGGACATCGTGCACAGGAAAAAGTGCCACGACATCATTCAATCGAAACTTTTAAACAGTATGATCTCACGATGCCGCGACCCACATGTCATCGCTCATCGTAGTTGATATCCGTATTCTTCGACCTGGACGTGATCCAGGAAAAACTTGAATTCTTGTTCTTTGAGATCGTTTGTGCACGATGTCCTGGCACCTAAATCTGTGAATGATGTCGTGGCACTTGTCAGTTAGCAATTGATCTTTTAAGAATGAAAGAAAGGAGGTTTCAGCCTAGATTTCTTTATTTTGAAAAAGGCACACTCCAGTCTCATAAATTCCTTCTTATTTTTCCTCTACTTCAAAAGCTGAATCTTCCCATCCTGTGGACGGCGAGCTTGAGCTGCATGTAAAGGTTCTTTTTGCGGTTGCATTAGTTATCACCCTAAGATGAATTAACGAAATAGGCTCTTTATTGCCTCAACATTTTCAGAAATATCCCTGATGATCAATATATTCGTCCTCTCATCTGCGATAACCGCCCCACGCGCACTTAGGAAACTCTTCACTACTGGAACCATATCTTTAGCTCTGGCGTACTTTAAGTGAATCATCTCCGTTCTAAGGTCTTCCATTTTTTCCTTTGCCCTTTTCGAAGCCAATAGGGTTTCCTCTTCTTTTCTGAGCCTCTCAAGAGGTGCAATCCGAATTACATTTCCAATCCTGACCATGCCCAGCGATTGAGATTGAAGAATTACTCCGAGGGCCTGGTCCCACGGGACTTCATTAAGTCTTATCGTAACCCTTCCTTTTACTTCATCTGCAAGAACGATGTTAAGCTGGGCAACCTCCGATATCAGCCCGAGGACATTTCCGATATCCGCATCACTGAGGTCAAGAGATATTTTTTGATGAGTGGATTGCCTCGATATTTGAGCGAGAGAGTATAGGCTTGAAAACAAGATAGATATGCCGATCAAAAAAGGTATCCATACCTTAGAAAATTTCATCATTCCCTTCTTTTATTCATCCTGATTGTTTTAATGGAAGATACGAAAAGCCCATCCAAATAATAGAACTTTTCAACTTTTGGGGCTATTCGCTCAAGAACATCCTGAATATTGAAGTAACTGGTTCGATGCGCAGCTCCCAGAAATAGGACAGGTCGATTCGGTTCGGGTTGTTACACTTGTTGCACTGCTCACCCTCCCAGCCGGCAAGTTCCTTCAACCTCTTGTGTTGATATATCTCTTTTAAATCCTGTTTGCGAATGAATCCAATAGGTCTATCCCATGCACGGCAGTCGATCACCTCTCCTTCGGGTCCGACCTGAAGAACCATTTTGGGGAAATGACACCGAAAGGGCTTCTTTCCATTTCTTATGCTCTCTAAATAAAGATAGGAATTGTTGATCCTGAATCCTTTCCTTTTCTTTCGGATTAAAGTCTCTGCAACAATGGCTTCTTCTTTCTTGCATGGCTTGAGATGGCTTTTGATCCCTTCCATCTTTCCGTTTCGTAAAAGATCAATCTCCATTGGGCATACATAGGAGGAAACCCCAAGCTCATGGGTAAGATTAATAAAATCTTCCATCGCATCTTTATTTTGATTTGTAAGGAGAAAGTTGAACATCACCTTTATCTCCGGATACCTTCTTCTTATCAATTGAACACCTCTTATTAATCTCTGAAAGAGCCCTTTTTTCCCCCTTATCTCATCATGCATCTCTGAAGGGTAGTCCAAGGAAACGATAAATGAGTCTGTATAAGGAGCAATTTCACTAAGGCGTTCTTCAAGAAACCATCCGTTCGTGGTCACCACATTCACAAGATCGATTTCCTTAGAAAACTTCAATATCTCAGGGATATCTTTTCGAAGCAGAGGTTCCCCTCCCCAGATGAAGTTCAAGAGAAATCCCAATTCTTTTGCGTCTGTATAAAACTTCTTAATTTCATCAAATGTTAAATCATCAGAGGAATTATTTCTCCATAGACAGGGTTCACAGCTACAATTACAATGTCCGGTGACAAGATGGCAGAGGATGAAAGGGCCTCTCCAATGGATTCGGCTTAGGATCATCCTCCCAACTATCTTCATTGGGTCACCAACCCTGTTCATCTTACCCATCAAATATTAATTTTATCATGAATCGAATTTCTTGCAAATCACTCAAGGGAAATTAAAGAGAAAGTAAAAAAGGAGACTCATAATTATGAGTCTCGGGTTGCATCAATAACTTCCTGAAATCTTGTTTTTATATTTATGTCCCACCATACAACATTCCAAGGAGTAATCGTAACCCCTCGGTTAAAGAGATAGAAAAGGGGCGGGAGGTTCTTCTGGAAAAACCTTGAAGCGAAACCTCTATCCGTTGAACTGCGTAGGTTCGCTTCCAAAAATCACCATGCAAAGGGCAGGACGGCCGATTGGCATGACCTCTATGACCGCTTTACAAGGTTTTGGAGGGAGAGCCTTCCGACCCTTTCAGGTCAAGTAACCCCCCATAACCGAGGGATTACGAGTAATCCTTGTTTTTTGTTGACTTCCCTGGACATCTCTGGTAGTCTCCTATCGAAACTGAAGCCTTCCATTATTAACCCCTAAACCCGTTGGGTGGGTATGCAGTCCCAAGTAACACTTTCAATAGATTTTGGTTCTAAGAACATCGGCCTTGCTTTGGTGAGGAACCAGGAGGGAATCAATACCCCGCTGTTCGCAGGGACCCTCCTTTACGACCCCTTTCAACTCAGCACAAAGGTTGGACCAAGGGCGGAACTCCGCAGGGGACGCCGCACCAGAAAAACAAAGAGACACCGCCTAACCCTTTTAAAGAAAAAACTACTTGCAATAAATCTTCCCGACGAAACAATTCAGCAACTTATTACCTTTTGCAGGCGACGAGGGTATTCTTCCCTTTTCGATGAACCTCAGAAATTCTACCAAGAAGCAAAAGACTCAAAAGAGGAAATCGTTTTTCGTTTCAGTCGGGAGGAATTCTTTAGAGCATTAGAAAAACAGATAGAATTGTTGGTCCCTCAAGAAAAAAGGGGGAAAGTTCTCGCTTTATGTGAGGACGTTCTTAACCGAGTTGGTGACCCTTCCAAGGAGGTCCGACCATTAAGAATTAACAATCGGGGTGCCTCCCGATGTGCCTGGGATGGATGTGAAAATGTCCCGCCTCGCCGGGATAATGCCCTTCGGGACCCCCTGTCCCAATTCGTTCATACGGTATTTGCCGCAAGTCTCAGAGGCGATGCAAATCTCCAGGATGAAGTCGCAAAAATGTTGGACCGTATCGCGGTTTTTGGAAAACGCCTCCGACATCGCAAAGGCCCTGATCCAGATAAAGAGCGCAAGGCCCTCAAGGCAGAGATCAGCGATGAACTCAAGCTATTAAAAAAGCTGTATGGTCTAACCCCTGATTTGACCGAAGAGGCAGCTACTCCCTGGGCGAAAATTCGGCAGAACATAACGAACCTGATAGAACAGACTGGAGGGCGAAATCGGTTCTGCCGTTACCACAGTTCTCAATATGTGACCCACTTCATGGAAGGAAAACCGATCCCCTTTAAGGCAACCTTGACCGAAAGGGATTTGGTGTCCCGCAGGGAAGAAATCCTCTTTCAAAAGATATGGCGTTATATCGAGGCGAGAATGCTTCCTCTTGTCCCGGATGGCATTGACCGGGTGATTGTTGAGCGAACCGCCATCGACCTTCTGGGGGGAAGCCGAAAACAGCGTCAAGGCATTATGAACAAAGAAGCCCTTGAGGAGATGTATCAGCATGGGCCTCGATACGGGTTCGGGAATGACCTTGAAATGCTGAGGGCTGAATTCGATGGTCTGTGTGTGTATTGTGGGAGGCCAAATGCCGAATTGGTTGAAAGAGACCATCTTCTGCCTCGGTCCAAATTTTTCTTCGACAGTTACCTGAATATAGTTCCTGCCTGCCCACCTTGCAATCGGACCTTAAAACAAGCCGCCTCTCCAGGGGAGGCTTCACTCAGGATTCACGAACAGGCATACGATGCCTATTCTAAATATGTGGCTTCCAAGTTTACGAATAAACCTCCCCATTTGTTTCATACCATCAAGAAGGGCGTTCTCAATCTCATGCGTGAGCCTGGTCGCGTCTGGGAGGTGGAGCGGTATCTCAACCTCATCGCCAACCAGTTTGCCCAGGTGGTTGGGACCCAGCGAGGACCTCGCCCTCTTGCCCGTTACCTCAGCGGGAAGATTTATAAACGGTTTGGGGAGAAGCCCCAAATTGGCTTCATCAATGGAAGACACACCGCTCTCTGGCGGAAGGCTGCTTATCCTGAATTCGATAAGTTCAGGGAGAAAAAAGAGGGTGGTGTCATCAACCACGCCTTGGATGCACTCCTGATGGCTTGCGACTTGCCGGACCTGACTTCTCTTGAAGCAAGGAACTTGCAACCCGGTTTGATGTATTGGTGGGTTGACAAGGTGAAAAAGGCTGCCCCACCTATAGGCCCAGATGGAATCCCCGTGATACCCGAACCACGCTTTGCCGTGGCTGGTTTTGAAAATGTTCACCCTGGAAACTATGTAGAAGTTGATTTGGCAAAGATGAATTGGAATCGCAAAGATTCTCAGGTGCAACGTCAGGGTGCCTATGGCTGGTCAAAAAGGGATGATGTTCCTGTCCAACGCGTGACGGCTGCAAGTATCGCGGATGAACTTCGTAAGGCCGATAAAAAAACATCTCCAGAGTCGAGGAAGGCAGAGGTTGAAAAAATAGTGGATGTGATTGTCCACCCTCAGTTGCGTCAAGTTCTGAGGGGAGCATGTATCAGCGATGCTCCGGGCGAAAGCACGGCAGAAACTCTAAAAACCTGGTTGCGGAAAGCGATAAAAGGAAACTTAAACAAGGGTCAGTTTTCTTCTCATCCTGCGGACCAATCCAAGGCTAAAATGCTCCAGGATTTTGTTAATGGGCAATCTGAAGGAATCCCTGCGGTCATTGGAGTCCAAAGATTCCAACGCTCTCTGAAATCCAATATTGACTTAAATCGGGTTGAGCCTAAAAGCGGTCGCCTTGTGCATAGATATGTCGCCGACCCGGCAAATGTGGCTTACATAGTAGCCTATCGGGGAAGTGATGGTAATGTCAAACGAGACAGACCGCTGACGCTTGAATGGCGGCAGAGCGGAGCCGTAATCCCTGGTGTCAGATTGTTTGGAGATGTTCCGGAAGGGCCATTAAGGGGCCGCGCATTGGGTGAAAAAGCGATTGACCAGAAAGATTGGAAGAACGCTTTGCATCAATACCTGACAAACGCAGGGATAGCCGAATATAACTTTGTGTCTCAGGGCAATGTAGTGGTTTATGAAGATGGCAGCGAATTGTATGTCAGGAATTTTTCCGGCAGTTATGGTTTTAGAAAATCCTGGTTTAAGGGAATAAAAGCGGTCCGACCTTCGCCGCTGACCGAGCGTTTGATTCCGAACGCAAAACTTTAAAAAGTTTCGGTTTAGTTCTTTGACAATTGGATAGTGTGTTCGGGTTCAAACTGAAAAGAGCATCTGTCCGGAAGGGCCACTCCGGGTTAGGGCAGACCCGGCTCTTGGGCCTCCTTGGTCTTTTGGCTCTGGAGGAAACCTTCCGGCGTGTCGAAAGACAAGATGTGAGCCTATCTAAATTCGTTTATTTGGACTACTCAGTAAGTCACCCTGAACTTCTCAACCTCGTTGAGACTTGAGGATGAAAGATATTGGTGTGGAATGATTCGGTTTCAGTCACCCTGAACATCTCAACTTCGTTGAGACTCACAGGGGTTATCCTACCGATGTATGTTTCAGGGTTTCAGTCACCCTGAACATCTCAACTTCGTTGAGACCCCGATCAACACTTAAACCCATTTCCTCAATGACAGTTTCAGTCACCCTGAACATCTCAACTTCGTTGAGACTACCGTTATGGCTGCGACGATGTCCCTGATGATGCAGTTTCAGTCACCCTGAACATCTCAACTTCGTTGAGACTGCTATCCAAAATTCATAAGTTTTTAAGCGAAGATGGAGAGGTGTTTCCGCGAACCCTCTCATTGTATCCTATTGACCTACTCCACTAATTCTTTGGAGTTGGTTTAACAAGGTGATATCTCTCTAAATTTTAAAATCGCGAACCTATCGCTATTTTCCTATTGGTTCTGGTCCGCGGGGTCCTGCAAGGTTGAGGGGGGAGTTTAAAAATTAAATCTATATTTTATTCAAGGAGGGCAAAGGCAGGGTCATTCGGCTCTGCCTTTTTTGTTTGTTTCCTTCCGTAATCATCAACTCCCAGGTCAACCTGCTATTGCAGATAAGTAGGTGCACTAATCAAAATAGAATCTAAATGGATGAAATGATTTTGGAATCTGGAGGTTTTATTTATAACTTGTTTCGTTTGGAGGTAGTTTTTCTAAATAACGATTGTTTACTTATATCTCTGTTTTTTACCCCGTTAGAAATAATGCCCCGTTGCTCCCTCCGGGCCAGAGGCCCTCTGGGCCGGCGGTTGCGGCGGGGTTACATTTCAGATTAATTCCGGCGGGGTTTAATGCCCCACCGGAATTTCTAACGGGGTTTACTGAAATATTCTTTCTGGATCAGTTTCGGTATCTCGAATTCGCAAGGGACTTTCGTTTGACAAAGACCGCATCCGGTGATCTTTACCCCGTACTCCGTTTTTTTATCTCTTAAGACCACCCCATAACTGTATTCGAAGCACTTTTCCTTGTCATGACCTTTTTCGGTAATGGCTCCGGCAGGACATCGGTCTGCGCAGGCCTGACAGGTCCCATTGAAATAGTAAAGACAATTCGCCTGATGATGGGGAAAGGGCTTCTCGGAAAACGTGAGGACAAGGTCAGTGACGACACTCCCCACGCGCATGGCCTTCCCTTTTGCGGTGATCAAACCATCGCTCAATCCAAAAGCTCCCAACCCGCACGCATAGGCCACATGGCGCTCAGACCAATTTGAGGCCAGACCCACTTTCGGAGATCGAAGGCGTCTCCAGAGAGAAGAGTTCATCGGAGCCACCGCTCGATACCCCCTCTTTTTTAACAGAGACACCACATGATTTCTCAGTTTAACGTTAAATTGTTCACCGAAGTCACGGGCATGAGACCAGAGCAACGAGGGGTATTTAGTCTCATTGCGAATGCTTTTTCGGATGTCTTCAGAGGTAGGCAGGACCCACGAAATGACGGAAAGCTCTTCTGGTCGCCTCTTTTTCCCGAACGTCAATTCAAAAATCTCCCGGGGAGTGAAGTGGAACTTCCCGATGATCTCCTTATACCGGCTGAAAAGGGGATCATTCCCCGAAGCAAACCCTATCAAAGGAATTTCCCAGTACTTCCCTCCATCCACTTTACGACGGTTAGCCGGACTCTTCCGAGTAAATTGAATGATGGCCCTCTCGATGGACTTCTCAGGATGTCTCCTAAAAGTCGTTCTCTCTTCCATCTTATATTCCCTCAGTAAACTATTTTAATTTCTATTCATATACCATAAATGGCCTCGCTTCTCAAGGTGTTCATGTATTGGACTGTCTCTTTTTCAGGCTATCTTGAAGGTGAAAGGAGATTCCAAAGGTAAATATGAGCTTGCAATTCCTATCCAAACCAAATTAGAATCATTCTGACAGGTAAGTAAACCCCGTTAGAAATTCCAGCGGGGCATTATTTCTAACGGGGTAAAAAGCAAGGAGGGAATCATGGGAGAAATTGTTCACACATCACGAATTAAAATTGTACGGGAAAAAGGTCCTACAAGAAGAGCTACGATCGAGGGATTTGCTGAGCCAATCTATTATGGCGTACACGGTGGGATCAAACGATTTTACAACATAGAACCAGAGAAGGAACACGCCGCTACGCTTGACCATATCGTTGCTGCAACCGCCGCCTGAATGTTGGGAACTCTGGCCAGGTTCCTGGCCGAAAAGAAGATCCCGACTCCGGAAGACCATTATTTGGCAGAAGTAGAAGGGGACATTGAAAATGTTAATAGCGTCCTAAAAATCACTCAAATTCGGGTCAACTACCACTTGAAAGTACTTCAAGGAAAGGGCCGGGAGGCAAGAGAGGCCTTCTCTTCTTATCTGCCCTCCTGTCCTGCCGCCCAGAGCGTCATCGGTTGCATCAACATCAAGGATGATATCCTCATCGAGGAGGCTGCGGAGTAATTTTTTTATTTCCGCTTTTTGAGGAGACATCCAAAAGAACCAAATGATCGAATTAAATCCGATGGGACACAACCTTACTTGGATAAAATAGGAATACCTCCATCATCCTTAAATAGGGTCCACTCCTGCTCATTTCCCATACCACCCAAAAAAGATTGCCTCTCTTGAAAAAATGTCATCCCCCATGTTAATTTTAAGCTTATTATGAAACTCCGGGTGGGAACGAACTGGGATTTTGGCCTTCTTGATGCCCTCAGTGGGACATCCGTCGATGCCCTCTTCGGGAAACTTCCCTTTGATGTGGTGGGAGGAGCGAGGCCGGGGTTTGTCCTTCCTCAGGTGGATCGAAATTATGTGGAGAGATACATCCGAACCTGTCATGAAAAAGGGCTGGAGTTCAGTTACCTGCTCAATGCTCCCTGCCTTGGAAACCTTCAGTATTCAAGGAAGGGTTATGGACAGATCATTGACCTGCTGCAGTGGATTGATCACTCCGGCGCCGACTCGGTCGTTGTCGGCGCCCCTTACCTCATCGATCTTATCAGAAAACGATTCCCCCGCTTCAAGGTGAAAGCCTCTACCACAGCACGGGTCAATACCGTACGGAAGGCCCTTCAATACGAAGAGATGGGTGTAGAGGAAATCATCATCGATGAGCACATCAACCGGGAGTTTAAGGCCTTGGAAGCCATCCGGAAAGCGGTCAAATGCAATCTGGAGTTGCTCGTCAATAACATCTGCCTCTGGCAATGTCCCTATAACTACGAACATGTCAACCACGATGGTCATGCCTCGAGGCAAGGGGAAGAAGAAGCATATTGTTATCTTCAGTATCCAGGTTACCTCTGCCTTTACAGGAAATTGATGGAGCCTGTGGAACTCCTCAAGTCTCCGTGGATCCGCCCCGAGGATCTCTCTCATTATGAGGAATTGGGTTACGACCATTTCAAAATCACGGAGCGTTTTAAACGAACCCCCCTCCTTCTCGAGCATGTAGAGACCTATCAGAATCGCCGTTATGATGGAAATCTCTTAGACCTTTTCACCTTGCCGAGGAAAGGGGCATTTACCCCCATCCACCTCGAATATTTTATCAAGCCTGAGCATGTGAATATCATCAAGATCTCTGAATTGGAAAAGGTCTTCGATCTGGAGGTCCGCGACCTCATCCGGCTCGATAATCGGAAGCTGGATGGATTTATCGAGCATTTCAAGAAAACGGATTGCAATCAGATCTCCTGCCTCCACTGCCGCTACTGCGAAACTGTTTTTGAGAAGGCTGCAACGGTAAACCGGGAAGGGGTGAAAAAGGCTGCCCAAAGGGTCATGGAATTTTCAGATAAACTTCTTACCGGCGAGATCTTTGACGCCCCCGCCTCTCACTTTATCTTCCGTATTCCCCTTGCCAAACCTCTCCTGAAACACCTCCTTAAATGGCGGATGAGGAGAGAACAGGCCATCGATGACAAGAAAAAAACCGTACGATGAGATTTCTGCTGGTTGACCCACCTCACAAAATCTGGACCATTCTTCGAGCCTGGGTGCCCTCCCCTGGTTGTCTCCAGTTACTGGCTTACCTGGAAAGGGAAAGTTTCGACATCGATTATATGGATTGCACCGTCAATGAAAATCCCTGGAGGGATCTCGAAGAGAGGATTCGAAGAGAAAAACCCGAAGTGGTAGGCATCTCCGTCATCTGCACAGCCTTCATTTATGATGGAATGAATGCCGCCAATCTGATTAAGGCCATCAGTCCTAAAACAGTCATCATTATGGGTGGAGAGCATCCTTCCTTTACGGCAGAGGAGACGCTCAGGGATTGCCCTGCCATCGATTACATCTGCGTTGGAGAGGGAGAGGTGACCCTGACGGAATTTCTCAGGGCCATTGAGAAGAAGGAAGATCTCTCCAGGGTTCTGGGCCTTGCCTTTCTCGATGAAAAAGGAATTTTCATCTACACAGGGGATCGGCCTTTCATAGAAGATCTCGATACCCTTCCCCTTCCCGCCTACCATCTCGCCAGGATGGAGCACCCCTATGTGGGCATTCCTTCGGAAGGCAATAGAGGACTCGTCGTCAACTTCTCAAGGGGATGCACCTTCGATTGTTCCTTCTGTTCGGAATCCGCCTTCTACAAGAGGAAATGGAGGAGAAGGAACCCAAAACTGATCGCCGATGAGCTCCAGCTCCTCAAGGAAAAATATAACCGGGACATCTTCTATGTAGGTGACAATACTTTCAATGTCACCCGTGACCAGGGGATTGGATTCATTGAGGAGATGCTCAAGCGAAAGACGAACCAGCGCTTCTGGCTCCAGTCGAGGGCAGATCTCATCATCCGGGATGAAGACCTTTTAGACGGTTTCCGGGAGGCAGGGGTCTACCAATTCATGTTAGGTTTGGAATACCATACGGACAGTGTCCTTCGGGATATCCGGAAGCGCCATTCTGTGGATGAGGCTGTGAAGGCCATGCAGCTTGTAAAGGAACATAAACTGATGGTGATGGCCACACTGCTGATCGGCCACTGGGAGGAGACGGAGGAGGATCGGGATGCTTTCTTAACATTCTTCGGGAAATATGTCGATCACTTTGGCCTCAACCTGATCACCCCTCTTCCGGGGACGCCTTTTTTTAATAAGATGAAAGAGATGGGCAGGATCAAGGACTGGGAATACCGGAATTTCGACTACCTCCATGCCGTGATGCCGACCAGAGAAGTTGATGACCTGGAGCAGCTAAATTTCATCTATAAGAACATCATGCGGCGTTACTACTGGCGGCCCCGTGAACTCATCAAGTTGTTCTCCCGAAACCCGATTCTGGGGCATCACCACCGATTCTATATCACCAAAGTGGCTGTCAATATCATGATGCATGAGATTTTTGGAAACCCCATGTGGGTCCAACCTAATTATCAGGAGTACAGGGATTATCTGGTGGAGAGGGACGAGGCGCTCCCGACCGGCCTGATGAGACTGGCCAGATAGTCAAACCATTCCTTCTGCAGGGCAATCCTCCTTCGAGGGATGAGGGCAACAGGGGCAAACCTCAAGGTGAAAGGTCTCTCACTCTGGTCCCGGAAGGTAAGATTGAAGAGGACGGTATCCGAACCGTAGTAATTGTCGCGTGTGAGGAAGATATCGCTCATTCGTGAGAAAGGGATTTTCAAATCGATTCTCTCATTTCCCTTCTCCTCCGGAACGTGAAAGAAGAGCGCTTCCCCTTCGACCCACAGTTTGCCCTTTCTTCTCGTTCCTTTGAAGGGAAGCCCTCCGTAATAATAGGCTTTGCAGGACCTGGGACTCATGGATGTAAACCCCGTTAGAAATTCCAGCGGGGCATTAAACCCCGCCCTGCCTACCGGCC